>NZ_VRUT01000007.1:0-66479 GCF_008039465.1 Methylobacterium sp. WL120
GGCCGGGGGCGGGCCGACGGGACCGCCGTCACGGGGCGGGCCGTCCTCCGGGCCGCCGGCCTCGCGTCGTCCGGACGATCCGGCCGTCTCGGTCATCCTCGATAACCCCGCTTCGCGACGCCGGCCTCGACGGCCTGCATCCGCCGCCTCGCTTCGGACATAGGGGCCTCACGCAGGATCGAGCAGCGCGCCGGTGACATGGCGGTGCGACCCTTCCCGCGCGCGCCGCTTTTCCGCCTTCGCGACACGGCATCGGGTCTTCGCTTCGATCCGAGGGACGCCCCGAAATGCCGATGACGACACGGACCACAGCCCTCCTGCTCGCCCTGCTTCCCCTGATGCCGATGGCGGCGGCCGCGCAGGATGCGACTCCCCTCGGGATCGGGCTGGAAGGGTTCGCCTACCCGTATCCGGTGCGCTTCCTCGCCCTGTCGCGCGACGGCGAGGCCCAGCGCCTCGCCTACATGGACGTGGCGCCGACCGGCGCCGCCAACGGCCGTACCGCCCTGCTGCTGCACGGCCGCAACTTTCCGGCGAGCTACTGGGCCCCGGTCATCGCGGCGCTGACCGGAGCGGGCTACCGCGTGGTGGCGCCGGACCAGCTCGGCTTCGGCAAGTCCTCGAAGCCGGTCGGCCCGTTCACCTTCGACGCGATGGCCGCCGACACCGTCGCGCTGCTCGACCGCCTCAACCTGCCACGGGTCGACGTGGTCGCCCACTCGATGGGCGGGATGCTGGCGGTGCGGCTGGCGCGCAACGCGCCCGCGCGCGTCAACAGCCTCGTCCTCGAAGCGCCGATCGGGCTCGAGGATTACCGATACAGCGTGCCGCCGGTCGGCAACGAGACCCTGCTCAAGCGCGAGGGCGAGCTGACGGCGGCCGCCTACCGCCGGCAGCTGATGACGAGCTACGCGCTGTCCCTGCCGGAAGCCGCGATCGAGCCCTTCGTCGCGGTGCGCGAGCGGGTGAAGGAGGCTGGCGAGTATCCGCGCTGGCTGCAATCCTTCGTGAATTCCTACACGATGATCTGGGGGCAGCCGGTGGTGCACGAGATCCCGCTGCTTCCCATGCCGACGCTGTTCATCATGGGCGGCGCCGACCACAACGCGCCCGGAAAGCCCTTCGCGCCGCCGGAACTCGCCGCCAAGATGGGCCGCAACGCCGACAACGCGACGGCGCTGGCGGCGAAGATGCCGAACGGCCGGGCGATCGTGTTCGAGGGCATCGGCCACCTTGTCCACATGGAGGCGACCGACCGGTTCGACGCGGCGATGCTCGATTTCTTGAATGCGCATTGAGGGCGCTGGGAGGCGCGGCCCCGAGTAGCTGAATCTGAAGCGCTACGGGTGGCAAAAGTCTCGAATGAGACCTCTTATAGTCTCATCTGGTTTCGGAGCATCCGATGAAAAAAGGGATCCGCTCTTGCCGATCTGCTCGGCATCGCGCCGTACGCTTCCGGCGCCATCCCGCAATCCGAAATGGTCGCCCGAATCAATGCTGGCCTGCCGATCGGAGCCGTCGCCCGCGTCGCCACCGCGGTGGCGCCCGACGACCGGACCTTTGCCTTTCATCTGGTGAAGCGGGCGACCCTGCATCGGCGGCGGTCCGCATCGACAGGCGATGCGACGCTTTCCGCGCTGGAGGGCGCCAAGGTCGTCCGCGTGGCGCGCGTCTGGGAGATGGCTTGCGAGGTCTGGAAGGACGATGACGCGGCCCGCGACTTCCTGCATCGGCCGCATCCGCTTCTAGAAGGGCGGCCCCCGATCGACGTGGTTCTGGAATCGGAGTTCGGCGGCCCACGGGTCGAGGCCGTGCTCGGGCGCTTTAAATACGGCTCGGCGGCGTGACGGGGCAGACGCTCCGTCAGGTTCAGATGGCCTATCGCATCGGTGATCCCGACGGCAGCCATCCGATCTTCGATGCCACCGGGTCCGGCCTGTTTCCCGGACGTTGGAACACGCCGGCAAGCCCGATGATCTACGCCGCCGCAGACTATGCGACGGCACTACTGGAGAAGCTCGTTCACGGAAGCGGTGCGCTACCGCCGAACCAACACTTCGTCGAGATCACGCTCGCCGTCGGCCTATCGTACGAGATGCTGAACCAGGCGGCCGTTCCGGGGTGGGATCATCCCGATTGTGTGGTATCGAAAGCCTACGGCGAGGAATGGCTCCACGAGGGGCGTTCGCTCCTGCTCTTCGTGCCCAGCGTGGTTGCGCGGGTCGCGAACGACATTCTGATCAATCCGCGACACGCTGAATTCAATCGGATCGCATACAGTCTACATCGCCCGGTCTGGTGGGATCAACGTATGTTTCCATCGCGTTGATCTGCGCTCAACCACGGGATGTCGGGTCTCCGTGGACGGGCCGCCGAGCCGAAGGATCGGCGGACCCGGCATCCTGCATCCGCTCACGCTCTGCCGGGCGAACCCCGCCGCAGCAAAAACACCCCCTGCGCGCCGATCAGGTTCCAGAACCACCACGGCATCGAAAAGCGCATCGGGCGGCCGCGGGCGTCGAGCGCCGCCGCCTTCTCGATGTGGGCGTCGACCGCGTGGCACAGCTCCACGAAGTCGCGCATGGTGCAGTGGTGGATGTTCGGGGTCTCGTACCAGGCCTCAGGCAGGATCTTGGTGATCGGCATCCGCCCGCGGAAGGCGAGCTCCGCCCGCACCCGCCAATGCCCGAAGTTCGGGAACGAGATCACCACCTGCCGGCCGATGCGCAGCAGGTGCTCCAGCACGATGCGCGGGTTGCGCGTCGCCTGGATGGTCTGGGACAGGACCACCACGTCGAACGCGTCGTCGGGGTAGTTTTCCAGATCCGTGTCGGCGTCGCCCTGGATCACCGGCAGGCCGCGGGCGAGGCAGGCGTTCACGCCCTCGCGCGACAGCTCGATGCCGCGCCCGTCGACGCCGCGGCGGTCGCGCAGCAGCGCCAGCAGCGAGCCGTCGCCGCAGCCGATGTCGAGGACGCGGGCGCCCGGCGGCACGAGGCCGAGGACCACGAGGTGATCGACGCGGGCAGCCCCGGATTCGGGCGTGCGCGGCAGGTCGTCCGCCGCCTCCCAGGGCGTGCCGGAGGCGGCGTCGCCGAAGGCGAGGTCGTCGCGCCCGCTCACAGCCCGCGCGCCCGTGCGGCCGCGTCGACGAAGCCGCGGGCCGCCGAGAACAGCGTCGGCTCGTCGAGGAGGAAGGCGTCGTGGCCCTTGTCGCTCTCGACCTCGACGAAGGCGACAGGGGCCGAGGCCGCGTTCAGCGCGTGGACGATCGCGCGGGAATCGGCCGTCGGGAACAGCCAGTCGGAGGTGAACGAGACCACGCAGAACCGCGTCTTGGTGCCCTTGAAGGCGTTGGCGAGTACGCCGCCATGGTCGGCGGCGAGGTCGAAATAGTCCATCGCCCGCGTCAGGTAGAGGTAGGCGTTGGCGTCGAAGCGCTCGACGAAGGAGAGACCCTGGTGGCGCAGGTAGCTCTCGATCTGGAAGTCGGCGTTGAACGAGAAGGTCGGCGCCGAGCCGCCCTGGAAGCGGCGGCCGAACTTCCGGTGGAGCGCCGGTTCGGAGAGGTAGGTGATGTGCGCGCCCATCCGCGCGACGCCCAAGCCCTTCGAGGGCCGGGTGCCGGCCTCGAGGTAGCGCCCGTCGGCCCAGGCGGGGTCGGCCATGATCGCCTGCCGGCCGACCTCGTGGAAGGCGATGTTCTGCGCCGAGTGGCGCGCGCCGGTGGCGATCGGCATCGCCGCGAACACCCGCTCGGGGTAGAGCGAGGCCCATTGCAGCACCTGCATCCCGCCCATCGAGCCGCCGACGCACAGGAAAAGGTCGTCGATGCCGAGATGGTCGAGCAGCATCGCCTGCGCGCGGACCATGTCGCGGATGGTGACGAGCGGGAAGTCGAGGCCGTAGGCCGAGCCCGTCGCCGGATCGATCGAGGCCGGCCCGGTCGAGCCCATGCACGAGCCGATCACATTGGAGCAGACGACGAAGTAGCGGTCGGTGTCGATCGGCTTGCCCGGGCCGACTAGGGTCGTCCACCAACCCGGCTTGCCGGTGACGGGGTGCGGGTGGGCGAAGTGCTGGTCGCCGGTGAGCGCGTGGCAGATCAGCACCGCGTTGGTGCGCGCGGCGTTGAGCGTGCCCGCGGTCTGGTAGGCGACCTGGAACGGTGCGAGTTCGGCGCCTGAATCCATCGTCAGCGGACGGCCGGCCTCGAACCGGGCGACGAGCCCCGCCGGGTCGCGGGCCTGCGACGGCTCGCGGTTGCGGGTCTCCGGCTCCGTCGCGGGGGCGGCCGCGAGGGCCGTGTCGAGGGGATTGTCCATGAGGCTGCTGGAAACGGCTACCCGCGCGCGGCGCTGACGAAGGTTGCGAGATCGTCGGCTTCCCGCGCCCGCCGCAACACCCGAGGTAGTGTGCGCGCCGTCGAGCGTCAACGAAGCGGGCGGCCGGCAGGTCCGTTCATCCGCAGCCGGTTGTCGATCCTGCGGCGGGCGCACGCTGGCCCTTCGGCGCGGCGGGCCGTAAACACGCCCGAGCAGCCCCGTCCTCAGCTTGTCGAACCATGCGCTTCCCCAAACGAGCCGCGCCGCCGATGGAAGACCTCGCCGCCCTCCGGGCCGAGATCGACCGGATCGACGCCGAGATGCACGCGCTGCTGATCCAGCGCGGCGGGATCATCGACCGCCTGATCGCGGTGAAGGGCACCTCGGCCTCGGGCTCCGCCTTCCGCCCGGGCCGCGAGGCCGCGATGATGCGGCGCGTGGCCGAGCGCCACCGCGGGCTCCTGCCGCTCGACACCGTCGAGGGGATCTGGCGGGTCATCATCGCGACCTTCACCTACGTCCAGGCGCCGTTCTCAGTGCATGCCGACATCTCCGCCGGCGATCCGGCGATGCGCGACTCCGCCCGGTTCCACTTCGGCTTCACGGTGCCCTACCGCCCGCACCCGACCTGCGCGGCGGTGATCGAGGCGGTCGCTGCCTCGCGCGGCGACCTCGGCATCTTCCGCTTCGACCCGCGGGCCGCCCAAGCGCCTGGCAAGGGGCCGGGCAAGGGGCCAAGCAAGGGCGAGGCCTGGTGGGAGGGGCTGATCGGCGAGGGCCGCCCGAAGGTGATCGCCCGGCTGCCCTTCATCGAGCGGCCGGCCCACCCGGCCGGCACCCCGGTCTTCGTGGTGGCCAAACCGCTGGACGACCCGGCGGCGGCGCAGCGCGACTGGGTGCTGTGGGCGGTCCGCTGTGCCGCCTGGACGGAGGAGGCCGAGCGCGCCGTGCAGGGGCTCTACGGCGAGGTGGTGGCGCGGGGCAGGCCCAAGGGCGAAGCCGAGCGTCTTCTTCTGGCGGTGCCCGGCGGCGTCGGCGCGCGCCAGCTCGCGGACGCGCTCGACGGCGCGGGCGCGGCGGCGTCGAGCCTCGACGAGACCGGCAGCCACGCGGCGCGCTTCCGGGTGTGAGCGCCTCGGCGCCCTAATCCGGTCGCGCCCCGCTTCATCGGCGCGCGAAATGCTGTAGACGGGCGCCTCACGCGTTTCTTCTTCAGACTGCGACAGACTGCGAACAAGAATGTCCGCCTCTCCCCGTCTCCGCCCGGTGCCCCGTCCGGGCGTCCTGGCGATCGACCTCTACGTTCCCGGCAAGAGCGGGGCGCCGGGCCATGCCAAGATCCACAAGCTCTCGTCGAACGAGACGCCGCTCGGCCCGAGCCCGGCGGCGGTGGCGGCGATGCAGGCGGCGACGGCCAAGCTCGAGGTCTACCCCGACGGCACCTCCGCCCTGCTGCGGAACGCCATCGCTGCGCGCCACGACATCGATGCGAGCCGAGTCGTCTGCGGCGCCGGCTCGGACGAGCTGCTGTCGCTGCTGGCCTACGCCTATGTCGGCCCCGGCGACGAGGGCGTGTTCTGCGAGCACGGGTTCCTGGTCTACCGCATCGCCATCCTGGCGGCGGGCGGCACCGCCGTGGTCGTCCCCGAGCGCGATCTCACGGCCGACGTCGACGCGATCCTCGCCGCCGTGACCCCGCGGACGAAGATCGTCTACGTCGCGAACCCCAACAACCCGACGGGCACCTACCTGCCGCTCGCCGAGGTGCGCCGCCTGCATGCCGGCCTGCCGGGCGACGTGCTGCTGGTCCTCGACGGCGCCTACGCCGAATACGTCCAGGCGGACGACTATTCGGCCGGGTTCGAGCTCGCGCGCGACGCCGACAACGTCGTGATGACCCGTACCTTCTCGAAGATCCACGGTCTCGCCGCCCTCCGGATCGGCTGGATGGTCGGGCCGGCCCACGTGATGGAGGCGGTCAACCGCATCCGCGGGCCGTTCAACCTGTCCACCGCCGGCATGGCGGCCGGCGCGGCGGCGCTTGCCGACGAGGCGCATGCCGCGGCTGCGGCCGCCCACAACGCCGAGTGGCTGCCGCGGATGGTCGAGGGTGCCCGCGCGCTCGGCCTCACCGTGACGCCCAGCGTGGCGAACTTCATGCTCGTGCACTTCCCGGACGCGCCCGGCCGCTCGGCGGCGGAAGCCGACGCCTTCCTGACCGCCCACGGCGTGATCGTGCGGCGGGTGACCGCCTACGGGCTGCCGAACGCGCTCCGCGTCACCATCGGCGGCGCGGAGAGCAACGAAGCCTTCCTCGCCGCCCTCGGCGCCTTCATGCGAGGCGACCATGCCTGAGGCCGCGCCGCTCGGCTGCCTCGCCGTCGTCGGCCTCGGCCTGATCGGCTCGTCCATCGCCCGCGGCGCCCGCCGCTACGGGTTGGCCGAGCGCATCGTCGCGATCGATGCGGACGAAGCCGTCCGCGCGCGGGTCCTCGACCTCGGCATCGCCGACGCGGTCACCGGCGATGCCGCGGCCGGCGCGGCGCAGGCCGACCTGGTGATCCTGTGCGTGCCCGTCGGCGCCATCGGCCCGGTCGCCGCGGTGATGGCCCCCCACCTCAAGCCCGGCGCCGTGGTCTCGGACGTCGGCTCGGTGAAGGCCTCGGTCGTCGCGGCCGTGAGCCCGCACCTGCCCGACGGCATCGTGTTCGTGCCGGGCCATCCCGTCGCCGGCACAGAGTATTCCGGGCCGGATGCCGGCTTCTCGACGCTGTTCTCCAACCGCTGGTGCATCCTCACCCCGCCGGAGGACGCGCCTGAGGCCGCGGTCGAGCGGGTGCGCGCCCTGTGGCAGGGGCTCGGCGCCGTCGTCGAGACGATGACGCCGGAGCACCACGATCTCGTGCTCGCCATCACCAGCCACGTGCCGCACCTGATCGCCTACAACATCGTCGGCACCGCCGCCGACCTCGAGCAGGTGACGCAATCCGAGGTGATGAAGTTCTCGGCCGGCGGCTTCCGCGACTTCACCCGCATCGCCTCGTCCGATCCGACCATGTGGCGCGACATCTTCCTGACCAACCGCGAGGCGGTGCTGGAAATGCTCGGGCGCTTCAACGAGGACCTGTCGGTGCTGACCCGGGCGATCCGCTACGGCGACGGCGACGCGCTGCACGACCTCTTCACCCGCACCCGCGCGATCCGCCGGGGCATCGTCGCACAGGGTCAGGAGACGGCCGAGGCCGATTTCGGCCGCGCGCGGGCGGCGGAGGGCGTCCCGAACGCAGGGTAGCTCGCCTGGACGGCGGGCCGTTCGTCTTGCCGCCGCCGTGCCGCCATGCTGCAACGGCTGGCATGACCGCGATGACCCTTCCATGACCGCGATGACCCTTACTGATACCCGCGACTTCCTCGACCGGGAGTTTCCGCAGATGCAGGCGGGCGGTCGCGCCTTCCACCTGGAGGCCGTCGGACCGCTGACCGCGCGGATGCGGCTCGATGGAGACGACCGCTTCCTGCGCCCGGGCGGCACGCTGTCCGGCCCTGCGATGATGGCGCTGGCGGACTACGCGCTCTACGCGGCGATCCTCGCCCAGATCGGCCCGGTGGCGCTCGCGGTGACGACGAGCCTCACCTTCAACTTCCTCAGGAAGCCCGCAGGGCTGGTACTGGTCGCCGACGTCGCGCTGCTGAAGCTCGGCCGGCGCCTCGCCGTCGGCGAGGTGCGGATCACGGCGCCCGGCTCGGACGACCTCGTGGCGCAGGCGAACGGGACGTATTCGATCCCGCCGCGGTGAGGGACCTACCGATCGGCGTAGCGGGACCAGAGCGTGACGCCGAAGCCGACGGCGACCGCCATCAGCGGCGCCACGACGAAGGCGACGATCTGAATATCGGTCATAATTTCAGCCTTGCGAGAACGACGCGCGCACAGGTGTGAAGCGCGACGCTCGCGAGAAGAAAGTTCGCGATGCCGACTGCCAGAGTCAACGCCGACAGGCTCGTCTGCGCCGAAACGCCGAAGACGGTGGCGGCGAGCGGCGCGATGACGCCCGCGGTGAACGGGCCGCCCGCGGCGGTGTTCAGGTAGGACGCGGACGGCGTGATCCGCTCGTTCGAGACGAGGCTCATGCCGCTCTTCCGCGCCCCTCCGAGAGCCGCGCGGCGTAGCGGGCGATCAGGTCGACCTCGAGGTTCAAGTGGTCGCCCGCCCGGCGCTCGCCCCAGGTGGTCACCTCCAGCGTGTGCGGGATCAGCAGGACCGAGAAGGTGTCGCCCTCGACCGCGTTGACGGTCAGCGACGTGCCGTCGAGGCAGACCGAGCCCTTCTTGGCGATGAAGTGGGCGATGTCGGCCGGCGCCCGCAGGGTGAAGCGTTCGCTCGCGCCCCAGGCGCCGGCGGTGACGGTCTCGCGCTCGAGGATCTCGGCGACGCCGTCGACGTGG
Source organism: Methylobacterium sp. WL120 (assembly GCF_008039465.1). Taxonomy (NCBI): domain Bacteria; kingdom Pseudomonadati; phylum Pseudomonadota; class Alphaproteobacteria; order Hyphomicrobiales; family Methylobacteriaceae; genus Methylobacterium; species Methylobacterium sp. WL120. The sequence continues at coordinate 8,772 of NZ_VRUT01000007.1, forward strand.
CCGGTGACGAGATGGCCGCCGAGCTCGTCGCCGATCTTGAGGGACCGTTCCAGGTTGATCCGGGTGCCGGCCTCCCAGGCGCCGACCGTGGTCAACGCCAGCGTCTCGGCGGCGGCGTCCACCGCAAAGACGCAGCCGCCGTCGGAGGGTTCGATCGACACCGCGGTGAGGCAGGGGCCGGAGCAGGCGATCGAGGCGCCGAGCGCGATCGAAGCCGCGTCGTAGGCGGCGCGGATGGTGAGGCGGCGCATGCGCGCGTCGCCCGAGACCGAGAGGACCGTGCCGACGTCGCTGACGAGACCGGTGAACATCGCTTAAGCCTCGTTGCGTTCGTAGGTCGTCGCCCGGTCTGCCCCCAGGTCGAGGGACTCGGCGATCCGGAACCGTTCGCCGTCCAGCATCGCCCCGAGATGCGGGCCGACCGCCGGCAGGCCGCCCTGCGGCCCGCAGGTGTCGGGACCGGTGATGAGGGTGCAGGTATCCACGAGATCGGCTTCGGCCAGCGCGTCGGCAAGGTGGGGGCCGCCCTCGCTGCAGAGCCGCGTCAATCCGCGCTCGCCGAGCATCGCGAGCGCCGCGTGCAGGTCGACCCGCCCGCGCTCGTCCGCCGGCACGCGCACCACCTCGACGCCGAGCGATTCGAGCATCCGCTTGGCATGGGCCGGGGCGCCGCGCGTCGTCACGACCAGCGTCGGCACGTCGTGGGCGCTGCGCACGAGCACGCTCGACGACGACAGCCGCAGCTGCGAATCGAGCACCACCCGCAGCGGCGAGCGGGGGGCGAGCCCGGGTAGGCGCACGGTGAGCGAGGGGTCGTCGGCGCGGGCGGTGCCGATGCCGACCAGGATCGCGTCGGCATGCGCCCGCCACAGGTGCACCGCCCCGTCGGCGATCGCGCCGGTGATGCGCAGCCGCTCCGTGTCGGAGGCGGCGGCGAACCCGTCCTGCGTGCGCGCGAGCTTGAGGTGGAGATGCGGCCGTCCGAGGGTCACGCGCGTCACGTGCCCGGCATGGTCGCGGCGGGCTTGGCTCCGAAGCAGCCCGGTCTCGACCGGGATGCCAGCGTCGCGCAAGAGCGCGTGGCCGCGGCCCGAGACCCGCGCGTCCGGGTCCTCCATCGCGCTGACCACCCGCGCGATGCCAGCCGTGACGATCGCGTCGGTGCAGGGCGGGGTGCGGCCATGATGCGAGCAGGGTTCCAGCGTCACGTAGAGCGTCGCGCCGCGGGCGGCCTCGCCGGCATCGGACAGGGCCAGCGGCTCGCCGTGCGGCCGGCCGCCCGGGGCGGTGACGCCCTGGCCGACGATCCGCTCGGCGCCCGGCTCGCCCGCGACCACCACGGCGCCGACCGAGGGGTTCGGCCAGGTCCGCCCGAGGTTGCGCCGCCCGAGCGCCAGGGCGAGGCGCATGAAGCGCACGTCGGCGATCACGACCGGGACCGCGCCGGGCGCGGCTTGCCCGCCACGACGCCCTCGGGCGGGGCGACCCCGGCCTCTGCGAGCGTTCCGAGCAGGTCCTCGAAGTCCTTGGCCTCGCGGAAGTTCTTGTAGACGGAGGCGAAGCGCACGTAGGCGACGTCGTCGAGGCCCTTCAGACCCTCCATCACCAGCTCCCCGATCGCCTCCGAGGTGATCTCGGCTTCGCCACCGCTCTCGAGCTGGCGAGTGATGCCGCTGACCAGCCGCTCGATCCGCTCGGGGTCGACCGCGCGCTTGCGCAGGGCGACGCCGATCGAGCGCTGGAGCTTGTCCCGCTCGAAGGGGACGCGCTTGCCCGAGCGCTTGAGCACCACGAGCTCGCGCAGCTGCACCCGCTCGAAAGTGGTGAACCGGCCGGCGCAGTCCGGGCAGACCCGGCGGCGGCGGATCGCGGCCCCGTCCTCGCTCGGCCGCGAATCCTTCACCTGCGTCTCGGAGCCGCCGCAATAGGGACACCGCATCGGGCGGACCTTTTCATCGAGCCGGAAAGACGGCTGCCTCTCGCGAAACGAAAACGGCCGCGGATCGTGGCGATCCGCGGCCGTCTCTATCGTGTTGCGGTGCACGCCGGAAGTGAGGTGCCGGCGGCGTTCCGGTCAGCCGTAGATCGGGAACCGGTCGGTGAGCGCGTGGACGCGGGTCTTGACCGAGGCCTCGACCTCCGGATCCCCCGTCTCGCCCTTGGCCGCCAGGCCGTCGAGCACTTCGACGATGAAGCCGCCGATCTGCTTGAACTCGGCGACGCCGAAGCCGCGCGAGGTGCCGGCCGGGGTGCCGAGGCGGATGCCCGACGTGATCGTCGGCTTCTGCGTGTCGAAGGGCACGCCGTTCTTGTTGCAGGTGATGTCGGCCCGCGACAGCGCGGCTTCCGCCGCCTTGCCGGTGAGGCCCTTCCGCTGCAGGTCGACCAGCATCAGGTGGTTATCGGTGCCGCCCGAGGTGATGTCGTAGCCGCCCGACATCAGGGTGTCGGCCAGCGCCTTGGCGTTCTCGATCACCTGGCGGGCGTAGATCTTGAACTCGGGCTTCAGGGCTTCGCCGAAGGCGACCGCCTTGCCGGCGATGACGTGCATCAGCGGACCGCCCTGGATGCCGGGGAAGATCGCCGAGTTGAACTTCTTGGCCAGCGCCTCGTCGTTCGTCAGGATCATGCCGCCGCGCGGGCCGCGGAGCGTCTTGTGGGTCGTGGTGGTGGCGACGTGCGCGTGCGGGAACGGCGACGGGTGCACGCCGGCGGCGACGAGGCCGGCGAAGTGGGCCATGTCGACGAAGAAGTACGCGCCGACCGCGTCGGCGATCTCACGGAACTTGGCGAAGTCCCAGTGGCGCGGATAACCCGAGCCGCCGGCGATGATCACCTTCGGCTTGTGCTCGTGGGCCAGCGCCTCGACCTGCTCCATGTCGATGCGCTGGTCGTCGCGGCGCACGGTGTAGGAGACAGGCTTGAACCACTTGCCCGACACGTTCGGCGGGGCGCCGTGGGTGAGGTGGCCGCCGGCGGCGAGGTCGAGCCCGAGGAAGGTGTCGCCGGGCTGCATCAGCGCCAGGAACACGCCCTGGTTCGCCTGCGAGCCGGAGTTCGGCTGCACGTTGGCGAAGCCGACGCCGAACAGGCGCTTGGCGCGCTCGATGGCGAGGTTCTCGGCCACGTCCACGAACTGGCAGCCGCCGTAGTAGCGGCGGCCGGGATAGCCCTCCGCGTACTTGTTGGTCAGCACCGAGCCCTGCGCCTCGAGCACGGCGCGCGAGACGATGTTCTCGGAGGCGATCAGCTCGATCTCGTGCTGCTGGCGTCCGAGCTCCTGGTCGACGGCCTTGGCGATCTCAGGGTCCGCGTCGCTCAGCGAGGCCGCGAAGAACGAATTCGAGAAATGCTTGTCGGCAGCGGTACCGGCGCTCATGGATGGCCTCTGTTCTTGTATGCGGGCGAAATCGGCGCGCTCGTCCCGTCGGCGTGCACGGACGAGCCTTCGTAGCCGTCTTCTTTACACACGTGCACGAGACCCGCCAACACAGGCCTTTTTGCCGCGGGGGGCAAGAAAAGTTGAGGTCGGACCGGCTGCGGCACCGGTTGCGCGTCGGAACCATTGCCGGGGGATCGGGCAGCCCTCCAGAAGGTCTGAAGCATAGGAATATTGACTATAATAGGACTTTATGCCATGGCCTCTCTTTCGAGGGAGCGCTGCAATGAGCGAGCAACGAGACTGGCATCGGCTCAAGCACAGGGTCGCAGAGATCCGATTGCAGATCGCGATGCTGTCTGCGCTCAGCCATTCCCTCAAAGCCGGCTTTCGACAGGATCAACCTCGCGGCCCAGACGGGTGCTGGATCGGCGGCGCCGGCCAGATCGTATGCACCCGAATAGACAAAACGGGGAATGCAAGGATCGACGCGAAAACCGAGCTTCTCGTCGATGTCGTCAAGGAGGCCGTCTCGATCGTTGGTGAAGGCAGTGGCGCGGCTTACGGTGTTCACGTGCACACGACGACGGCAGCAATGCTTCGTGATCTCGATATTCCAGGCATCGGTCGACATGGAATTGAGCAAAGCTTCAGTCTTGGAGATACCGTCCGATACGGTTTGGATGGTAGCGTCCGCACCGATGTCGTTCTACGCGATGGTAGAACCGAATCTTCTCCGATCCTGGCAGTATGGGACTTCAAGACAGGGGGTGCTCTCCTGACGCCGTCTCGAATTCGAGAGCTTCGCAGTAGCCTGGGAATTGGCCTGGATGTGCCAATCATCGAAATTCATATCAGTCGCGGCATATCCGTAAAGCATGCCTCGGTATTGTTTTCAAAATTCGTCGCGGCAACAATCGTAAAAACTCAGGAATATTGATCATGACGATGGAAGCTTACGCATTTTGTGCGCGTCCGATCGGCTCGATCGAAGAATGGCAGGCATCGATCGATGCCCTCGGGTTCGATCTGAAATTGAAACCGGCTCGGGATCTCGCATATCATCGAGGACACCTTCCGGCGCTCTGGCGTGGCCGGGAGGCCGGGTTCGAGTTCGGCGCTTGCGCATTCACAGAATTGGCGGAGACCTATGAAGACATCGATCTCGGTGGGCCGTGGCCTTACACCTACGCCTTCAATTTCGCGACCCTGCCGGGCTGCGCCGGCACTTGGTTGGCACTGGCCGCCTGCCTGGCGCTGACCGATGGCATAGCCTTCGACCCACAAGAGGGAAAAATTCTTCGTGCCAGAGAATCCGTGCGCTATGCGCAGGATACCGAAAACGGGGTCGATCAGATCGAATCAGGGCAGGTTGGTCGCACGACATCCTGAGTGCCGAATGTCGAAGGTGCTGACGATATGGGCGGCATCGAACGACCTGTCCGCCGGACTTCACGCCGATAAGTTGATCTCCACCAGCACGGTCTCGGTCGTGAACTCTGCCGCGTGCCACGCCTCCGGGGGTAAGTGGAACACGCTGCCGGGGCCGAATGCCGCACGGCCCTGCTCGGTCTCCAGGGTGCCGGAGCCGGAGAGCACCTGCACGAACTGCTCGTGGGCGTGGCTGTGCCGCGGGGCCGAGGTGCCGGCGGGGACGACGATCCGCACCAGGCTGGCGCCCGCGCCCGGGATCGTGCGCTTGGCGACGCCGTTGGCGGCGACCCTCGCGTCGCATTCGTCCCAGGCGATCAGGTGGGTGGTCATGGCGGCTCCGTTGCTGGCGTCACGATGCCGCCGAGCCCGCGGCCCATCAAGTCACGAACCGGTCACGGCCAGACCTTGATCGCCACCGGCCGCCGCAGCAGGTCGCGGTCCGAGGTGATGGTGCAGCCCTCGGTCTTCAGCGTGACGTAGGTGAGGATCGCGGTGTCGCCGACGTCGTCGAAGTTGCGGCCCTCGGCGCGGGGGTCGAGGAGGGACGGGTAGGCGATCAGGCCGCCCGCCGCCGCGCAGGGGTCGTCGTAGAGCGTCGTCCCGGCGACGAGCAACCGCGGCACGTCCCAGCTGAGCAGGTCGCGCGAGCTCGTCCAGTAGAAGCCGGATTCCGGAAAATTCGCGCCGGCCGGACCGTCGCCTTTCTTGGCCATGTCGCCTTTCTTGGCCATGAAGACCGCGACGAAGGCGCCCGTGCCGCGGTGGCGCACCACGGCGCCGACCGGCGTCGGGAACGGCGCCACCGGCTTGCAGGTCTCGGCCCCCTTCGCTGCGGCCTTCGTGCGGTACGGGTCCGGGAAGGCGGCGGTGAAGCCGATGCCGGTCCAGGCGCGCCAGCTCGCCGGGTCGGCGGGCGTCGCGGTGCGGAACAGGCAGACGCCGGCCTCCTGGTCGCCGGGACGGTCCCAGCCGGTGGTCGAGACGAAGACATAGCGGAAGCGCCCGTCGGCGAACACGTTCGAGGGGTTGAAGAAGCCGCGGTGACGCCCCTGGCCGACCTCCTGCCGGAACGGGGCCGCCATCGCCACCGCCGGCGGGGTCGTACGCAGGAAGCTGCGGCCGCCGTCCGTGGAGGCGGCGGCGGTGATCGTGTTGTACCAGCACGCCTCGTAGCCCTTGGCGGTGCAGCGCCCCGGGTGTTCGTTCGCCTGATACTCGTGGTGCACGAGCGCGGCGATCGCCGTGCCGTCCTCGGTCCAGGTGGCGGTGATCCAGGAGCGGTCGTCGTAGAGCGCCGGGTCGGCCTTCTCGCCCGAGTCGAGCACCACCTTGCAGTCGAGCTTGAGCCGGTCGAGGTCCGGCCCGCGCAAGGCCCGGTTGCGGTAGTGCATCCCGAACAGGGCGACGGCGCCGGTGGCGTCCCGGAACGCGCGGGCCGAGGCGTCCGGCACGTCGGCGCCGTCGCAGGCGTCGCGCCCGGCCTTGAACACGATGGCCGGCGGACCGACCAGTGTCAGGCTCGACAGCGGTGGCTCGGCCGCCGCCTGCGCGAGCGCCGGCAGCGACAGGACGGCGAGCACGAGGCGGAGGCGCATGCGGGTGACCGGTGGTTGCGCCCAGAGCGCGCGTGGACGACGTGCGCGGTTGAAGCAGACCCTGCGCGCCTGGACAAACCACCGGAGTTTCTGTTCAGAACCGTTACAGAATGGCTTCCCGCCGGTGCGGGGCGTCCGATCCTCCCCAGCCGAGTATCCCCTTCCATGTTGATCCTGATCCTCGGGCTGGTGCTGTTCCTCGGCACCCATGCCTTCTCGATGCTGCGCGCCAAGCGCTCGGAGGTCGTCGGCCAGGTCGGCGAGGGCAAGTACAAGCTCGGCTACATGCTCCTGTCCGTCCTCGGCCTCGTGCTGATCGGGGTCGGCTTCCACAATTACCGCGCCGCCGGCTACATCGCGGTTTGGGATCCGCCGGTCTGGACGCGCCACCTGTCCCTGGTCCTGGCGCTGCTCGCCTTCGTCGTGCTGGCCTCGGCCTACCTGCCGGGTCACATCCGGGCGAAGGCCAAGCACCCGATGCTGCTCGCGGTGAAGATCTGGGCGACTGCGCACCTGCTCGCCAACGGCGACCTCGGCTCGATCCTGCTGTTCGGCTCGTTCCTCGCCTGGGCGGTGGTCGCCCGGATCAGCGCCAAGCGCCGGGCGCTCACGGCGGGCCAGGTCGTCGCGCAGCACGGCGGCGCCGCGGCGCCTGCGGGCTGGCGCAACGACGCGATCGCGGTGGTCGTCGGCGTCGTCGCCTGGTTCGTGTTCGGCAAGTACCTCCACCCGCTGCTGATCGGCGTCTACGCCTGGCCGGGCCAAGCCTGAGGCCTGCCCGGTCGCCAAACCGGCGCCCGCGTGCTAGGCGCGGGCCGATCGAGACGCTTCAGGTCGTCCGGCTCACGCGCCGGACCGGGATACGATGGCTGAGAACAACGAGTTCATCCGCGAGGTCAACGAGGACTATCGCCGGGACAAGGTCGCCGAGATCTGGCGCCGCTACAGCGGCGTGATCATCGCGGTGGCGATCCTGGTGGTGGCCGGCGTCGGCGGCTGGCGCTACTGGCAGACGGCCCAGCGCAACGCGGCCGAGGCCGCCTCGCAGCAATTCGACGAGGCCAACCGCCTCGCCCGCGACGGCAAGGTCGCGGAGGCCGACAAGGCCTACGAGGTCCTCGGCACGCAGGGGCCGGCTGGCTACCGCCTGCTCGCCCGGTTCCGCTCGGCTGCCGAGACGGCCAAGCGCGACCCGGCCGCGGGCGCTGGCGCCTTCGACGCCCTCTCCGGCGACACGGCGCTCGGCGACGGCCTGCGCGACCTGGCCCGGCTTCGTGCCGCGCTGATCCGCCTCGACCTGCCGGACCCGGCGCCGGCGCTGGCGAGCCTGCAGAGCCTGGCCGCCGGCTCGCCCTTCCGCTTCACGGCCCGCGAGATGCTGGGGCTCGCCGCCCTGAAGAACGGGCAGTACGACGAGGCCGGGCGCTGGTTCGACCAGCTCAACATGGACCCCGAGACGCCGCAGAACCTGCGCCAGCGCATCGAGGTCTACGTCGCACTGGTGGCTGGCGGCCCGGTGACTGTGACAGAGGCGAAGCCAGAGCCCGCCGCGCCCCCGCCGCCGATCACCCGCTGATCGCCCAAGATGCTGGCCCAAAACCTCCGGTGCGACTGGCTCGCACCGGAGGTTTTGGGCATTCTCCAGACTTTCGCCGCCGGGCCGGCCCGGCGGCTCGACCGATCATAGAACGGACCACCCCATGGAACTGCCGACCGTCGCGATCGTCGGACGGCCGAATGTCGGCAAGTCGACCCTGTTCAACCGCCTCGTGGGCAAGAAGCTGGCGCTGGTCGACGACCGCCCCGGCGTCACCCGCGACCGCCGCGAGGGCGACGTCGCCTTCGGCGGCCTGAACTTCCGCATCATCGACACCGCGGGCCTCGAGGAGGCCGATTCGGCGACGCTGCTCGGCCGGATGCGGATGCAGACCGAGGCCGCGATCCTCGAAGCGGACGTGGTGCTGTTCGTCATCGACGCGCGCGCCGGCATCCTGCCCGCCGACCAGCCCTTCGCCGAGTTGGTGCGCCGGGCCGGCTGCAAGGTGATCCTCATCGCCAACAAGGCCGAGGGCGGCGCCGGGATGGCCGGCGCCTACGAGTCGTTCCGCCTCGGCCTCGGCGACCCGATCCCGTTCTCGGCCGAGCACGGCGAGGGCATCGGCGAGCTGCACGAGGCGCTGAAGGAGAACCTGCCGGAAACCGACGAGGACGAGGAGGACGACGACCCGCGCGGCAAGCCGCTCAAGGTCGCCATCGTCGGCCGCCCGAACGCCGGCAAGTCGACGCTGATCAACCGGATGCTCGGCGAGGACCGACTGCTCGTCGGCCCGGAGGCCGGCATCACCCGCGATTCGATCTCGCTCGATTGGGAGTGGCACGGCCGCCGGATCAAGCTGCACGACACCGCCGGCATGCGCCGCCGCGCCCGGATCGAGGACAAGCTCGAGAAGCTCGCGGTGTCGGACGGCATCCGCGCCGTGCGCTTCGCCGAGGTGGTGGTGGTGCTGCTCGACGCCACGATCCCGTTCGAGAAGCAGGACCTTACCATCGTCGACCTCGTCGAGAGCGAGGGCCGCTCCCTGGTGATCGGTCTCAACAAGTGGGACCTCGTCGCCGACCAGCCGGGCCTGCTCAAGACCCTGCGCGAGGATTGCACCCGGCTGCTGCCACAGGTGCGCGGCGTCGCGGTGGTGCCGCTCTCGGGGCTGGCCGGCGACGGCCTCGACAAGCTGATGCAGGCCGTGATCAAGGCGGCGGACGTCTGGGACACCCGCATCTCGACCTCGCGGATCAACGACTGGCTCTCCGAGGCGACGCAGCGCAACCCGCCGCCGGCGGTGTCGGGCCGGCGCATCAAGATCCGCTACGCCACCCAGGTGAAGAGCCGCCCGCCGCACTTCGCGCTGTTCGGCAACCAGCTCAACGCCCTGCCGAAGAGCTACCAGCGCTACCTCACCAACTCCCTGCGCGAATCGTTCGACCTGCCGGGCACGCCGATCCGCTGGAGCCTGCGGACCTCGTCGAACCCGTTCGACAAGGGTTAGGTCACGCGCCGGTTCTCTTGCGAGAGTGAGAGATGGCACGGCGCAGGCGGTGCATGACCCAGAACGCGCGGTGCCGGTGATGACGCAGCCATTCCGTCGGCGTCAGTCGCCGGTGAAGGAACACGTGCGAGACGTAGCCCATCCGCGGCTCGGTGTTCTTCTCGCCCTTCGCGAGTTCGATGTCCGGCACGATGTCGCGCTGGAAGCACGTCAGGGTCCGGATGCCCTTGAGGTTCACGTTCATGACGATCGAGCGCGCGTAGTAGCTGAAGCGGTCGTAGAGCAGCACGTCGCGGGTGCGTTCGCTGGACGGGCTCGAGAAGCGTAGCGTCCCGTTCAGGGGGCCGTAGGTCGTCATGACCGCGCGCACGTCGGCGCGGCGCCCGAGATCGATCGAGAGCGACGTGTTCTCGGGGATCGTCGCATAGTGCAGCGGGATGCCGTTCCGCTGCATCGCGAAGGGGCAGGAGCAGTCCGGCATCGCCACCAGCCTGAGGGGCGTGAACAGGCTCGGCAACGCCCGGTAGCGGTGGATGTAGGCCGCGCCGAAGCCGCGCCCGCGCACGAAGTCGTAGACCTGCCGCCCGTAGAGGTCGGCGCCGGCAGGCGTCACGTGGGTGCCGTCCTTCAGCCAGAGCGCGCGTTCTTCCGGGCCGGATGCGGCCACGGGCCGGGCGAGATCGAGGATCGGGATACCGAGGCAGGCCTCGTAATCGTCGAGGAGGCCGGCGACCGTCTCCGACGTGTAGTCGACCCCGCCCTGATACAGATTGAGGAAGGCGACGGGCCGGCCGCGGCGGGCGGTCGCCGCGAGGATCTGGTCGAGGAAGAAGCTTAGCGCGCGGCGGTCGTAGTAGCGCACGTTGCCGGTGAACAATTCCAGCAGGACCCGATCGCAGGCGATCGTGTCGAGGATCTCATCGATCATGTAGGCGATGGCGTGGACGCTGTGCCCGCCCCAGCCGGATTTCAGGAAGACGAGGTCGGCCCCCTCCACGGCGGCGCATTCGCCGGCCCGCTCCACGTAGCCGACCTCCTCGGTGACGCTGTAGCCGAGGCAGAGTACGCGCACGGGCGCAACGGGAGTCGCACCGGGCGACGGCACGCTCACGCACCCCGCGTCGTTCGAGACAGCCAATCCACCACGGCGTCGAGGGCTTGGCGGTTGTTGAGGCCGGCTTCCCGTGCCGCCTCGAAGGCGGCGATCTGGCCGTCGGCGCTGGTGCCCTCGGTGGCGATAGTCCGGGCGTGGGCGACCTCGGCCGCGCAGCCTAAAGCCGCCGCATCCTCGGCGACGAGGTCGAGCACCGCCTCCAGTGCGTCGGCGAAGGGCAGGGCCGCCTCGCGCGTCTCGTCGATCAGCTCGGCGCCGACGCCGCTGCGCTGGGTGCGCCACAGGTTCTCGTCGGCGAGCGCCCGCGAGACCCCGTCGAGGCCGGCGTTGAGGTCCGGCCGGCGCACCACGAGGCGCACGAGGCAGCGGAACAGGGCGGCGATGGTCAGCGCGTCGGCGAGCCGGGTGCAGCTGTCGGCGATGCGCAACTCCAGCGTCGGGAACTTGATCGAGGGCCGCAGCGACCACCACAGGAAGCTCGCATCCTGGATCGACCCCGCCTCGGTCATGATCCGCACGTAGCGCGCGTAGGCCGCGGCGTCGGCGAAGAGCTCGGGCAGGCCGGTGCGCGGCAGCTCGCCGAAGGCGCTGAGGCGATAAGCGGTGAGCCCCGTCGGCTTGCCCTGCCAGAACGGCGAGGAGGCCGAGAGCGCGAACAGCAGCGGCTGGAACGGCAGCAGCCGGTTCATCAGGTCGACGCGCGCCTCCGGGTCCGGCACCTCGACGTGGACGTGCATGCCGCAGATCAGGCTGCGCCGCCCGGCCAAGCCGACGTCGCGCAGGATGCCGCGGTAGCGATCGCCCTTGGTCGGCAATTGCCGCGACCAGTCGGCCACCGGATGGGTGCCGGCGGCGAAGATCAGAAGCGCGTGCTCGGCGGCGAGGTCCGCGAGCGCCCCACGCTGCCGGGCGAGCGAATCTCTTGCTTCGGCGAAATCGGTGACGGGTGGCGTGCAGACCTCGACCTGGCACTGCAGCAACTCGCGCCCCGCCTCGGGCAACCGTTCGGCCGCCTCGACGTGGAACGGCTTGACCGAGCGCCGCGGCGTGCCGCGCGTCTCCGCGTCGGCCAGGAAGTACTCTTCTTCGATGCCGAAGCGGTAGCTCTCGGTGGTCATCGCATCCCTTCGCGTTCGGCACGTCCGCTGAAACGCGCCGGGTCCGCGAAGGATGCCGTCACCCGCGCAGCGCCCCGCCGACGAGCCAGGCCGGGTCGAACCAGCGGTCGGCGTCGCCGTCGTAGGGGAGGCGGGTCACGTCCCAGTTCTGGATGTACTTGGCGTAGACGTTCCAGACCGCGATGCCGCCGCCGACGAAGACGCGGCGGCCGGGATAGCGCGCCAGCACCGCCTCCGGGTCCTCGTGCGAGCGGATCACGTCGATGGTGCGATCCTCGAACGCGAAGGCCGGCACCGAGGCCACCGTCTTCGGGCCGGCGATCAGCACGTGGCCCATGGTCAGCGCGAAGAACCGCGTCACGTCCTCGACGAAGAGCGGATCGGTGTTGCCCTCCCAGGGGAGCTGGCCGTTCAGCCCGAGCTGGCCGCGCTGGCCGATCGCGCAGATGCAGCGCACGTCGATCATCAGGATATCCGAATGGTGCGGGCGCCGTCCGGACCCGTCAGCGCATCGCTTGCGGGGTCAGGATGCGGTCGGTCGGGAAGTCGTAGATTGTGCCGGAATCCGTCGATCCGGGGCTCGCCAGCCGGACGAAGTGCGGCGCGAGGTCTTCCGGCGTCCGCAGCGTCTCCGGGTCCTCGCCCGGCATCGCAGCGCGGCGCATGTCGGTGCGCAACGGTCCGGGATTGAGCAGCATCGCCTTGACGGCCGTGGTCGCGTTCTCGGCCGCGTAGGTCCGCACCAGGGCCTCGAGCGCCGCCTTGGACACGGAGTAGGGCCCCCAATAGGCCTTGCACTTGGAAGCCGCCCCGGAGGTGACGAAGATCGCCCGGCCCGCATCCGACATCCGCAGCAGCGGGTCGAGCGAGCGGATCAGCCGCCAGTTCGCGGTGACGTTGACGTCCATTACCTGGCCCCACACCTTGGGGGTGATGTGGCCGATCGGCATGAGGTTGCCGAGGATGCCGGCGTTGCCGACGACGATGTCGAGGCGCTTCCAGCGGTCGTTGATCGCCGCGCCGAGCCGGTCGATGCCGTCGTAGTCGGTGAGATCGAGGGGTACGAGGGTCGCGCTCGACCCAACCCGGCGGATCGCGTCGTCGAGTTCTTCCAGCGCGCCCTGCGTGCGCGCCACGGCGATGACGTGCGCGCCGGCTTCCGCGAGCGCGAGCGCCGCGGCACGGCCGATCCCGCGGGAGGCGCCGGTGACGACGGCGACGCGGCCGTCGAGGGTCTTGGTTTCGGTCATGCGTGGACGGTCAATCCGCTTCGGCGAGCATGGCGAGGCGCTTCGGGCCGGCGATGGCCAGGTCCGTCAGGCCGGTCGGGTAGTCGCCGGTGAAGCAATGGTCGGTGTATTGCGGGCAGGCCTCGACGCGCTCGTTCTCCCCCATCGCCCGGTACAGGCCGGGGATCGACAGGAAGGCCAGCGAGTCAGCGCCGATGTATCGGCGCATGCCCTCCAGGTCGTGGGTGGCGGCAAGCAGCTTCTCGCGCTCGGGCGTGTCGATGCCGTAGAAGTCGGGATAGGTGATCGGCGGGCTCGCGATGCGGAAATGCACCTCCGCCGCGCCGGCCTCGCGCATCATCCGCACGATCTTCACCGAGGTGGTGCCGCGCACCAGGCTGTCGTCGACGAGCACGATGCGCTTGCCCTCGATCGCTGCGCGGTTGGCCGAATGCTTCATCCGCACGCCGAGCTCGCGCACCGATTGCGTCGGCTGAATGAAGGTGCGGCCGACATAGTGGTTCCGGATGATCCCCATCTCGAAGGGGATGCCGGTCTCCTGCGCGAAGCCCAAGGCCGCGGGCACGCCGGAATCCGGCACCGGCACCACCACGTCGGCCGGCACCGCCGCCTCGCGGGCGAGCTCGACGCCAATGTTCTTGCGCACGGCGTAGACGCTCTTGCCGTTCACCACCGAATCCGGCCGGGCGAAGTAGATGTACTCGAAGATGCACGGCCGCATCGGCACCTTGTCGGCGAAGCGGATCGACTCGATGCCGTCCTCCGAGATCACCACGACCTCGCCGTTCTCGACGTCGCGCACGAACTTCGCGCCGATGATGTCGAGCGCGCAGGTCTCGGAGGCCAGCATGTAGCGGCCGTCGAGTTCGCCGAGCACCAGCGGGCGGATGCCGAGCGGGTCGCGGGCGCCGATCAGCTTCTTGTTGGTGAGCGCGACGATGGCGTAGGCGCCCTGGATCGCCTGCAGCGCGTCGATGAAGCGCTCGACGATCCGGGGTTTCCGCGAGCGCGCAGCCAGGTGCAGGATCACCTCGGTGTCGGACGTCGACTGGGTGATCGCGCCGTCGCGCACGAGGTCGCGGCGGATCGAGAGCGCGTTGGTGAGGTTGCCGTTATGCGCCACCGCCAGCCCGCCGCCAGCGAGTTCGGCGAAGAGCGGCTGGACGTTGCGCAGGATGGTGCCGCCGGTGGTCGAGTAGCGCACGTGGCCGATCGCGGCACGGCCCTTCAGCCGCTCGATCGTGCCGCCGTCCGAGAACGAATCGCCGACGAGCCCGGGGCGGCGCTCGGAATGGAAGACCTCGCCGTCGAAGGCGACGATGCCCGCCGCCTCCTGGCCGCGGTGCTGCAGGGCGTGCAGTCCGAGCGCGACGATCGCCGAGGCGTCGGGATGGCCGAAGATGCCGAAGACGCCGCATTCCTCGCGGAGCGTGTCGCCATCGGTCTCGGGATCGAACACGGAATCCACGGTTGCGGCGTGGTGTGACATGGCCTGAGGTCGATCCCTGGTTGCCGTCCGCCGGAATGCCGCAAGGGGCCGCCCGGAGCGGATCCGCGCGGTCGGCCCGCGGCGCCGTCGTCAAGGCGTTATCTGAGCGCTCGCGGCATCGCAACCAAGCCGGATCGAACGCAGGTCAGGGTGACCACGGCGACATAAGCATGCGGAGGCGGCCTCAGCGCCGCGGCGCGGGCACGGCCGGGGTGGTCGGACGCACCACCGGCGTCTCGGTCTCGGCCGGCGCGTCGACCGGCTCGTTCTGCGGGGTGTCGACCTTCGGCTTCTTGAACTGCTTGAGGAAGCCCTCCGGGTTCTCGGGCAGCTGTGCCACGAGCGCGTCGCCGGACTTCTCGAGCATCGGGCGGGTGCGCGCCTCGGCGGCCCAGGTCGGGACCTTGCCCTGGACCAGCCAGGACAGGAACACCCAGCCGATCACGCAGATCAGGAAGCCGCGGGCGGCGCCGAACAGGAAGCCGAGCGAGCGGTCGATCGCGCCGATGCGCGAATCGAGCACCACGTCGGAGATCTTCACGGTGATGATCGAGACGACGATGAGCGTGCCGAGGAAGATCGCCGCGATCGAGGCGACGAGGGCCACGGTGTCGCTGGTCACGTGCTGCTTCACCGTCGGCAGCAGCATCGGATAGAGCGACCACGCCACCGCGGCGGCGGCGACCCAGGCGATGATCGCAAGCACCTCCCGCGTGACGCCGCGGACGGCCGCCAGCAGCGCGGAGATCACGACGATGCCGAGCACCACGAGGTCGAGGACGGAAAACGGCATCTGCGGGTTCGGATCGGATGGGGAGATGCCACGACGAAAGCGATGCGGTCTGCGGCTCCCCTGGGACCGCGCGCGCTTTATATCGCGGTGAAACTCGGCCGTCACCCTCGGCGGCGACCGCCGGCCGCCGGAACCGCCGGTTGCAGACAGGCTTCTGCCCCCTGGTCCAAACCCGCGATCCAGCGCGGATGGTTCGTAGGACCGGACTGGGTCGGCCGTTTAATCCTCGTCTTCGTCGTGGGCCGCATGGCGGCGCTTGCCTGAGCCGACCCGTCGCGGCCCGTTGGCGGCGATTCCGGCCACGAGGTCGGCGATGTGGCGCAGCGACTCCGTCGCGAACGCCCGATCCACCGTCTCGCCGCGCCCCTGCGGGGTCATCGCCTTCGCGAAGCCGAGCTTCTGCGCCTCCTTGAGGCGTGCGCCGGCCTGCGCCACCGGCCGGATCGCGCCCGATAGGCCGATCTCGCCGAAATACACCGTCTCCGGCGGCAGCACCGCGCCCGACAGGGACGAGACGAGGGCTGCCGCGACCGCCAGGTCCGCCGCAGGCTCGGAGATGCGCAGGCCCCCGGCGACGTTGAGGTAGACGTCGTGCGTGCCCAGCCGGATGCCTCCATGGGCTTCCAGCACCGCGAGCACCATCGAGAGCCGGTTCGGGTCCCAGCCGACGACGGCCCGGCGCGGCATGCCGAGCGACGAGGGCGCGACCAGCGCCTGGATCTCCACGAGCAGGGGGCGCGTGCCCTCCATTCCGGCGAAGACCGCGGTGCCGGCGGCCTGGTGGTCTCGGCCGGCCAGGAACAGGGCGGAGGGGTTCGGCACCTCGGCCAAGCCCATGTCGGTCATCTCGAACACGCCGATCTCGTCGGTCGGCCCGAAGCGGTTCTTCACCGCCCGCAGGATGCGGAAGTGGTGGCCCTGGTCTCCCTCGAACGAGGCGACGGCGTCGACCATGTGCTCCACCACGCGCGGGCCGGCGATCTGCCCGTCCTTGGTGACGTGGCCGACGAGGATCACGGCCGTGCCCGTGGTCTTGGCGAAGCGGATGAGGGATTGCGCCGAGGAGCGCACCTGCGTGACCGTGCCGGGCGCCGACTCGACGGTCTCGGTCCACATGGTCTGGATCGAGTCGATGATCGCGAGCGCGGGCGGGCGCCCCTGCGACAGGGTCTCGACGATGTCCTCGACGTTGGTCTCGGCGGCCAGCTCCACCGGGTGGCCCGACAGCCCGAGGCGTTCGGCGCGTAGGCGCACCTGCCCCACCGCCTCCTCGCCGGAGATGTAGGCGACGCGCTCGCCGGTCTTGGCCATGGCGGCCGAGGCCTGCATCAGCAGGGTCGACTTGCCGATGCCGGGATCGCCGCCGAGCAGGATCACCGAGCCGCGCACGAAGCCGCCGCCGGTGACGCGGTCGAGCTCGCCGATGCCGGACGGGATGCGCGGCGCCTCGCGGGCCTCGCCGGTCAGGCCTTCGAGGGGGAACACGCGCCCGCGGGCGCGGCCGGGCCGGGTCGCGGCCGGTCCCGATTGCGGGCCGGAGCCGCCGGGCGTCTCCTCGACGATCGTGTTCCAGCCGTTGCAGGCCTCGCAGCGCCCGCGCCAGCGGTTGTAGACCGCGCCGCAGGCCTGGCAGATGAAGGTCTGGTGGATCTTTGCCATGCGCTCGCGACGAATCAGCGGGTCCGACTCCGTGGCGGAGGACGGCGTCAGCCCCCGATATACGTGCGAACGTAACGGGAACCCAGCCCCGTCAGGATCTCGTAGCCGATCGTGCCCGCGGCTTGTCCGACCGTATCGACGTCGAGCGCGTCGCCGATCAGCGTGGAGACGCCGCCGCGCGCGGCCTCGGGCGCCTCGGTGACGTCGAGGATGATCAGGTCCATCGAGACGAGGCCGAGGATCGGGCAGGGGATGCCGGAAACGAGCGCATGGCCGCGGCCGCTCGCGGCGCGGGGATAGCCGTCGGCGTAGCCGAGCGAGAGCGTCGCGAGGCGCCGGGGGGCGGGCGCGGTCCACCGCCCGTTGTAGCCGGCCTGCGCGCCGGCCTCGACGTGGCGGATCTGCAGGATCGTCGCCTCCAGCCGCACCACCGGCCGCATCGGGTTGGCGGCGCGATAGGGCGTCGGGTTGCCGCCGAACAGCGCGTAGCCCGGGCGCAGCAGGTCGTGATGCGTCGCCCCGTCGAGGAAGACGCCCGACGAGTTCGCGAGCGATCCGGGAATGCCGGGGAACGCCGCGCGCACGCGTGCGAAGTCGGCGATCTGCCGGGCGTTGACGGGTTCCCCGGGCAGCTCGGCGCTGATGAGGTGGCTCATCATCAGGTCGATTCCGGCGGCCGCGATCCGCGGGTCGCCGGCGAGCGCCAACGCGTCCGGGACGGAGAGCCCGAGGCGGTTCATGCCGGTGTCGACGTGCAGCGCGGCGGCCCGCGTCCCGCCTCCGAAGGCGGCCCAATCGGACAGCTCCTGCACCGAGCCGAGCACCGGGCGCAGGTCCAGTGCCGCATAGGCCGGCATCGCGCCGGGCAGCAGCCCGTTCAGGACGTAGATCGCAGCCTCCGGCAGCGCATCCCGCACCCGTGCGGCCTCGCCGAGATGCGCGACGAAGAACGTGCGGCAGCCGGCCGTCCACAGCGCCCGCACGACGGCGTCGGAGCCGCAGCCGTAGGCGTCGGCCTTCACCACCGCGGCGCAGGCGCGGCCCGGCGCCTCGGCCGCGAGCCGCCGCCAGTTCTCCGCGACGGCGCCGAGATCGACGGTGAGGCGGGCGCCGTGCCCGGTGGCATCTGTCACGGTGCTGTCTCGGGAAATCGTCGGGCTCCGAGGTTTTCGCCAAGCGTGCGGTCGATTCGCCATGCGTGCGGGCGACCCGCAAGGCATGCCATTAACGCGCCAGCGGCCGGAAGGCACGGCGCCTGCAAGGCCTGGGCTCCCGCCGACGCCGGAGCCGTCGGCGCGTCGAAGGCCCGCGAGGAAGGATCACCGAGAATGGCGTTCGCCTGCACGATCCCGGCGATTCCCACCGTTCAGCAGGACGATGCGACGCTTCGCATCACCCGGTGGGACTTCGCCCCCGGCGCGGTGACCGGCTGGCACGAGCACGGTTGGCCCTACTTCGTGGTGATGCTGGTGGCCGGGACGCTCCGGGTCCACGACGGCGAAAACGTCGGGGAGACCGCGCTCGCCGCGGGGCAGGCCTACAGTCGCCCGGCCGGCATCCGCCACGACGTGATGAACGGCTCGGACCATCCGATCGCCTTCGTCGAGATCGAGGTGAAGCAGCCCGGTGCGCTGGTGACGCTGTAGCGCAAGCGCCTACGAGACCTCGGGTTCGGGCGGCCACGCGATCGCGCGGGTCATGATCGCCTCGTAGGGATACGGGCACGCGGCGGGGAACACCGACTCGTCGAGGCCGGTCTCGCCTGCGGCCTCGATCCGAGCCCGGCGGTAGGCGCGAGCCAGGAATTGCGGAAGCAGCGGCACGAGGCTCGGGCTGTCCTCGATCCGTTCGGCGACCGAGAGGCGCTGCGTCTTGATCGAGGTGGCCCAGCCGCACGTGCGCCGCTGGGGCTGGTGATCCCATTTCAGCAGGTGAAGCAGGATCACGCGCAGGGCGCTCGTCAGGGCATGGTGTTCCGTGCGGGACAAGGCTTCGATCTCATCGGCGAGATGCGCGAGATCGAGGCGATCCCAGGTGCCCGCGCGCAGGTGCGCGGCCTGCTCCAGCGACCAGGCCGCGAGGTCGGCCTCGTATGCCGTTCCGGATCTCGGGCTCTCCACGCGTCTCGGCGCCGCCACGGTCATCCTCCTCCATTCGCGCGGTCACAGCCTATCACATCTGGTCCGGCAGCCGGTCGCTCTGGGCGAGGTTCGAGAACCGGGTGATGTTGGCGTCGAACTGCAGCTCTACCGTGCCGGTCGGGCCGTGGCGCTGCTTGCCGAGGATGACCTCGGCCTTGCCGTGGACGCGGTTCATCTCCGCCTCCCAGGCGAAGAACTCCTCGGTGCCCTCGCGGGGCTTCTTGTTGTTGACGTAGTATTCCTCGCGGAACACGAACATCACCACGTCGGCGTCCTGCTCGATCGAGCCGGATTCGCGCAGGTCCGAGAGCTGCGGGCGCTTGTCGTCGCGGTTCTCGACCTGGCGCGACAGCTGCGACAGCGCGATGATGGGCACGGACAGCTCCTTGGCCAGCGCCTTCATGCCGGTGGTGATCTCGGTCATCTCCTGCACGCGGTTGTCCGAGCGCTTGCCGGAGCCGGCGAGCAGCTGCAGGTAGTCGACGATCAGCACGTCGAGGCCCTTCTGGCGCTTGAGGCGCCGGGCGCGGGCGGCGAGCTGCGCGATCGAGATGCCGCCGGACTGGTCGATGTAGAACGGGATCGTCTGCATGTCGCGGGCGGCGTCGGTGATCTTGTAGAAGTCCTCCGGCCGGATGTCGCCGCGGCGGATCTTGTAGGAGGGCACGCCCGACTGCTCGGCGATGATGCGGGTGGCGAGCTGCTCGGCCGACATCTCGAGCGAGAAGAACCCGACGATGCCGCCGTTCTTGGTCTTGATCGTGCCGTCGGCCTGCTTCTCGCCCTGGTAGGCCTTTGCGATGTTGAAGGCGATGTTGGTCACGAGCGAGGTCTTGCCCATGGCCGGACGGCCGGCGAGGATGATCAGGTCGGAGGATTGCAGTCCGCCCATCTTGGCGTCGAGGTCGGAGAGCCCCGTGGCCAGCCCCGAGAGCTTGCCCTCGCGCTGGTAGGCCTTGGCCGCCATGTCGACGGCGGTGGTCAGCGCGTCCGAGAACTTCTGGAAGCCGCCGCTGTACCGGCCGGCTTCCGCCAGCTCGTAGAGCCGCCGCTCCGTTTCTTCGATCTGGTCGCGCGGCGCCTGCTCGACGGGCGCCTCGTAGGCGCCGTTGACGAGGTCCTCGCCGATGGTGATCAGCCGGCGGCGGATCGCGAGGTCGTAGATCGTGCGGCCGTACTCGCCGGCGTTGATGACGGTGGTGGCGTCGGCGGCGAGCCGCGCGAGGTATTGCATCACCGTCTGGCCGCCGAAGTCGGCGTCGCCGAGATAGGTCTTCAGGGTGATCGGGGTCGCGAGCTTGCCCGCCTTGATCAGCGAGGTCGCCACCTGGAAGATCTGCTGGTGGGCGTCTTCCATGAAGTGCTCGGGCAGCAGGAAGTCCGAGACGCGGTAGTAGGCGTCGTTGTTCACCAGCATCGCGCCGAGCAGCGCCTGCTCCGCGTCGATGTTGTGCGGCGCGACGCGGTACTCCGCCTGCACGGCTTCGAGCTTGGCCGCTAGGGCATTGGGCAGGGCCATCGGCGGTCGCTCCGAATCGATGCGGGCCGGGCCGGCCCCGCATCCCGAACAAGATCCGACGACCATGGCACCGGTAGGGTTGACCGATGCTTAGCCGCCGACGTCCGCGTCACGGTAGCCCGGAACGCAAGGACGCCCGCCCCTCGGTTCGAGGAACGGGCGTCCATCTTGGAACAAACAATGAACACGTCAACCCTCTCGGGGCGCCGTCCCCGCTGTCACCGCCATCCACAGCCCTCCGTCTCCATCGCAGGAGGCGGGAGGGCGGCGCGATCAGCCGCGGTCGTCGGCGCCTTCGCCGGCCTCAGCCAGCGCCATGCCGACTTCCAGGCCGAGGTCGTCGAGGTTGAACGCCTCGCGCTCGGTGACCGACTCGCCGCGGGCCTGACGCTCGGCCTCCTCGGGGCTGCGGGCGACGTTGACGGTGACCTTCACGTCGACCTCGGGGTGCAGCACCACCGGGACCACGTGCAGGCCGAGCGTCTTGATCGGCTGGTTCAGGGTGAACTGGCCGCGCTCGACGGTGAAGCCGTCCTTGGTCACGACCTCGGCGAGGTCGCGGGTGGAGACCGAGCCGTAGAGCACGCCGGACTCGCCCGACTGGCGGATGAGCACGAAGGTCTGGCCGTCGAGCTTCTCGGCGACGGCCTCGGCGTCCTTCTTGCGGTCGAGGTTCTTCGCCTCGAGCTGGGCGCGCTGGGTCTCGAAGTGCTTCTTGTTGCCCTCCGTCGCGCGCAGCGCCTTGCCGCGGGCGAGGAGGAAGTTGCGGGCGAAGCCCGGCTTCACGTTCACGGTCTCGCCCATCTGGCCGAGCTTGGCGACGCGCTCAAGCAGGATCACTTCCATGGTCTTCGTCCTTCTCTCAGTGGGGCCGCCGCTGCGGGCCGGCCGGGGTCTCAAGGGGCCGCGCCGTCGGGTCGACGGCGGCGGTTGAGCGCGGTGTCGGCGAGGCCGAACAGGGTGAGCACGATCAGGGCGATGCCCTGCGTGAAGAACAGGATCAGGTAGAGGCCGAACAGCATCATGCCGCGGGCGGGCCGGCCGCGGCTGCGGTCGTGGAAGGCGGCGAGCCCCTGCAGCGCGAAGACCGCGCTCACCGAACCGACGAGCGCGGTGCCGAGGACGCCCGCGTAGCCCGGCGCGAAGGCGAGGACCGCCGCCACCGCCAGCAGGCCGAGCATGGTGCGCGGCATGATGGTCGCAGGGATGTCCGGCCAGGGCCGCGGCAGGCGGCCCGAGAGCTGGACGATGCGGGCGGAGGCCCAGAGATAGAAGGTCAGGAGCAGGGCAAGACCGTTCGCGGCGAAGGCCGGCACGGTGCGGGCCAGCGCGTCGACCAGCTCGGCATGGGCTTCCGCGGCCGCGGGCGCGGCATCGGCGGTCTCGCCGGGCTTGCCAGCTTCGGCCTTGTCGGCTGTGGCCGTGTCGGCGCCCGGCTTGTCCGTGTCAGGTTTTGGCGGCGTGCTCGGCAGGTCGCGCATCTGGGCGCGGACGATGGTTCCGGCCAAGCCCTTGAGCTGCCCCTCGAACGCCTCGTGGCTCGGCGCCGACATCACGGCGATGGCGATGAAGGCGAGCGCCGCCGTCGCACCGGTCCAGCCGAGCAGGCGCCCGGTCGGATACCATTCGAGGGTGCCGTCGGCGTTCGGGCGGCCGAGCAGGGCGAGGTAGGCCAGCCACCAGGCCGGCACCGCGAGGTAGGCCGCAAAGCCCAGGCCGAGATAAGGGGAGACGACGAGCGCCAGCGCGAGGCTGCCGGAGGCGGCCGCCGCGAGCGCGGCGCGCGAATTCCAGCCGAGACCCACGATGAGGATCGGCAGGGGCGCCAGGAGGTAGAGGACGATCGCGAGCGGGGTGGCCTTCAGCAGCATTCCGAACAGGAGTGCCGAGACGAGGCCCGCGCCGATACCGATGCCGAGGTTCTGAACCATGAAATCCGCTGTCCCGCCGCCGCGCTCGAAATGCGGGCGGGGTTAGAGGCAGGAAGCGCCCCAACGATCGGGCGGCGGGGATGTCCGCCGCCCGGGAATCGAGGCCGCCGGCTCGGTAGACCGGACCGGCGACCTTCGCGAAAAGCCTACTTGATGACGTAGGGGAGCAGGCCGAGGAAGCGCGAGCGCTTGATCGCCTGGGCGAGCTCGCGCTGCTTCTTGGCCGAGACCGCGGTGATGCGGGACGGGACGATCTTGCCGCGCTCCGAGACGTAACGCGACAGCAGCTTCACGTCCTTGTAGTCGATCTTCGGCGCGTTGGCGCCGGAGAAGGGGCAGGTCTTGCGACGACGGAAGAACGGACGACGGCCACCGCCGCCGGCGGCTCCACCAGCACTTGCACCGAATGCCATGGCTTAGTTCTCCCCGCCGAAGTTGCGCTCGGGCCGGTCGCCGCGATCGCCGCGATCCCCACGGTCGCGGTCGCCGCCGAAGCCGCCGCCGCCACCACCACCGAAGCCCTCGTCGTCGCGACGACGGCCGCGCTCACGATCCTTGCGGTCGTCGCGGTCGCGCTTCTGCATCATCGCGGACGGCTCGTGCTCGAGCTCTTCCACGCGGATGGTCATGAAGCGGAGCACGTCTTCCGAGATCTGCATCTGGCGCTCCATCTCGGCCATGGCGGCCGGGGGGGCGTCGATGTTGAGCAGGGTGAAGTGCGCCTTGCGGTTCTTCTTGATCCGGTAGGCGAGGGACTTGACGCCCCACATCTCGATCTTCTCGAAACGTCCGCCGTTCTGTTCGATGACGCCCTTGTAGGTCTCGATCATCGTCTCGACCTGCTGGGACGTCACGTCCTGGCGTGCCAGGAATACGTGCTCGTAGAGAGGCATTACGGGCCCTTCAGCTTGAATGAGGCCCGGACATGCAGATGCACGATGAGTTCCGGGCCGGTTCGGTTCGCGAGATCGCCCGGCGCCAAGCCCTCCGAGCCGTTTAAGGGGCCCGAGCGGTTGATCGAAGGCGGAGACACGGGACGACGGCTCGTTCGGATGTCGCCCGAGGCGACGCGAAGAAAGCCTGTGCCGCGAACGGCACCGTCCGTTCAGCCCCCAGCCGGAGCGAACGCGAAGGGGGCCGATAGTCGGTTTCGCCGAAAATCGCAAGGCCCGCCCGCAAGGCCGGATCGAGAAGGCGCACCCGCCGGGTCGCACGGATGCCTGCCCGGTAGCGATCGCGCCGCGCGAAGCGCTTCGGCACGGCGACAGTGATTTATCAGTCGCAAAAATCGAAATGGTGACAGACCGTTAGGCCCGGTTCCCTGTGGCCGGGCATCGCCACGAAAAAATTCTTCCGAACTATCGGTGTCGCGCAACGTTCCTGATCCACATCGATCAAATAAAGGATACATCTGATGCGTAAGACCCTCATCTCCGCCACGGCGCTCGTGCTCGCGCTGTCGGGCGCAGCGTTCGCGCAGTCCGCCACCGGCAACATGAACAACCCCGGCAGCGTGAAGAGCAACTCCGAGAAGGCGATGGAGAAGGGCGGCACCGTGCGCGGCGACATGCCGGCCACCACCGGCACCGCTCCGGGCGCCGCCACCACGATGCCGGCCGCCCGCGAGGACGGCACCCGCACAGTTCCGGGCAACGCCGGCGCCAACCCGGTTCGCTAAGTCCTGAAAACCGCCAAGTCTTCGGCATCTTCGGAAAGGCCGGGCGTATCGCGCCCGGCCTTTTCGCGTTCGAGGGCGCCTTCGAGGGAGGGCGCGACGATCCGCCGGCGGGCGCATCCGCCTTCGAAGCCCCGGCGTTGCGGCGGATTTTCCGCTCCGGCGAGGCGCCACGGCGGCGCGATCTGGGCTATGGACGACGCGTCCAACCCGAAGCCCTCTGATAAAGGTCGGCGCATGTCGGCACAGCCTCTCCGCCTCGGCGTGAACATCGACCACGTCGCCACCGTCCGCAACGCCCGCGGCGGGGCCTATCCCGATCCGGTGAAGGCCGCGCATCTGGCGGTGGAAGCCGGCGCCGACGGGATCACCGCGCATCTGCGCGAGGACCGGCGGCACATCCGCGACGCCGACCTGGAGGCGCTCGCCCGCACGCTCACGGTGCCGCTCAACTTCGAGATGGCCGCCACCGACGAGATGGTGGCGCTGGCGCTCAAGCTGAAGCCGCACGCCGCCTGCCTCGTCCCGGAGAAGCGCGAGGAGCGCACCACCGAGGGCGGCCTCGACATCGTCGGCGGGCGCGCGCACCTGGCGCCCCGCATCCGGGCGCTGGCCGAGGCCGGCATCCGCGTCTCGCTGTTCGTCGAGCCCGACCCCGCCGTGATGGAAGCGGCCCACGCGCTGGGCGCGCCAGTGGTGGAACTCCACACCGGCAGCTACTGCGAGGCCGCGATCGCGGGAGACGCGGCGGCCACGGCGCACGAGCGCGACCGGATCGTCCGCGCGGCCGCGCACGGGCAGGGTCTCGGTCTCGAGATCCATGCCGGACACGGGCTCACCACCGGCAGCGTCGGGCCGATCGCGCGGATCCCGGAGATCCGCGAGCTCAACATCGGCCACGCCCTCATCGCCGACGCGATCTTCGTCGGGCTGCCCCAGGCGATCCGCGACATGCGCACCGCGATGGATGAGGCCCGCGCCGGAGGCCGGGGCCAATGATCCTCGGGATCGGTTCCGACCTCTGCGACATCCGCCGGATCGAGCGCTCGCTGGAGCGCTTCGGCGAGCGCTTCACCCACCGGGTGTTCACCGACGGCGAGCGCGCCCGGTGCGACCGCAAGGCCGCTCGCGCGCCCTCTTACGCCCGGCGCTTCGCCGCCAAGGAGGCCTGCGCCAAGGCGCTCGGCACCGGCCTCGCCAACGGCGTGTTCTGGCGCGACATGGAGGTGGTGAATCTCCCCAGCGGGCAGCCGACCCTCCGCCTCACCGGGGGTGCCCAGGAGCGGCTCGCCGCGATGCTTCCGGCCGGCCACGGGGCCAAGGTCCACGTCACGCTCACCGACGATCCGCCGATGGCACAAGCTTTCGTGATCATCGAGGCCGTGCCGGAGGGCACCGGACGGGATTGACGCGCGATCCCGGCGCGTTGCGGGGGAACCCGGGTTGGTCTAGACCCCCGCGACGCAACGGACACGGGTGGGGCGCCGCGGGCGGCGCCCGCGCGGGCCGTCGGCCCCGTCCCGGACGGATCGCCAGACGGATCGACAGATGGAACGCGCGCGCTTGGATCGGGACGGAAAGCACGAAGTCCGCACGCAGCCGGGCACCTGGGCCAGCATCCGCGAGACGCTGAAGGTCGGGATCCAGGCGCTGCTGATCGCGCTCGTGGTGCGCACGCTCCTGTTCCAGCCGTTCAACATCCCCTCCGGCTCCCTGATCCCGACGCTGCTGATCGGCGACTACCTATTCGTGTCGAAGTACTCCTACGGCTACTCGAAGTACTCCCTGCCGTTGAGCGAGTACCTCCCAATCAAGTCGGAAGGGCGCGTCTGGGCGGCCGAGCCCAAGCGCGGCGACATCGCGGTGTTCAAGCTGCCCAAGGACAACGCCACCGACTACATCAAGCGGGTGATCGGCCTGCCCGGCGACAAGATCCAGATGATCGACGGCGTGCTCAACATCAACGGCAAGCCGGTCAAGCGCGAGCGCATCGCCGACTACGAGACCATCGACCCCTACGGCCAGGCGACGAAGGTGCCGCAGTACAACGAGACGCTGCCGAACGGCGTCGTGCACCACACAATCGAGCGCGACGGCGACAACGGGTTCTGGGACAAGACCGAACTCTACACCGTGCCGCCGGGCCACTTCTTCATGATGGGCGACAACCGCGACAACTCGACCGATTCGCGCGACCTCGCCAACGTCGGCTACGTGCCGTTCGAGAACTTCGTCGGCCGCGCCGAGATGATCTTCTTCTCGATCGACGAGGGTACGCCCGCCTGGCAGATCTGGAACTGGCCGGCCCACGTGCGCTGGGGCCGCCTGTTCTCGACGATCCACTGACCTCCGCCTTGGCCGACGAGGCGCGCCCCTCCGCCCGCGCCCGGCGCAAGGCGCGGCCCAGGCCCGACCTGTCGGCGCTGGAGGCGCGGATCGGGCACAGCTTCGCCGACCCGTCGCTGCTCGCCCGCGCGGTGACGCATGTCAGCAAGGCGGCCGGCCGCGTTGGCAGCTACCAGCGCCTCGAGTTCCTCGGCGACCGCGTCCTCGGCCTCGCCATCGCCGATAGGCTCTACGCCGCCTTCCCGGAGGCCGACGAGGGCGACCTTTCGCGGCGCCTCGCGGGCCTGGTTCGGCGCGAGACCTGCGCCGCCGTCGCCACCGCCTGGGACGTCGGCCCCCACCTCGTCCTCGGGCAGGGCGAGGTTCTGGGCGGCGGGCGCCGCAACCAGACGATCCTGGCCGACGTGTGCGAATCCATCCTCGGCGCGGTCTACATGGATGCCGGCTACGAGGCCGCCCGGGCGCTTATCGAATCCGCCTTCCGCCCGGCCGAGCCGACCGGCGCGCCCCGCGGTCGCGATGCGAAGTCGGCGCTGCAGGAATGGGCGATGGGCCGCGGCCTCGCGATCCCGGTCTACGAGGTCGTCGAGCGCTCCGGCCCCGACCACGCCCCGCATTTCCGCATCGCCGCCCGCGTCGCCGGGCTGGAGGCGGGGATCGGGGAGGGGCCTTCGAAGCGCCTCGCCGAGCAGGACGCCGCCCGCGCCGTGCTGGGCCGCGAGGGCATCGTCGAGGGTGGCGGCCCAGGCGGACACGAAGCAGGGCACGGGGTCGGCGAGCGGCCGAGCGAGGACCGAACATGAGCGCGATGGCCCAAGAAGAGCCCCAGGACGACCCGCAGGACGATTCCGAGGACGCGTTCGAGGCGGCGCCGGAGCGGGCGCCCCCGAGCCTGCTGCCGGGCACGCCCACCGATGCCAAGGCCGGCTTCGTCGCCCTGATCGGCGTGCCCAACGCCGGCAAGTCGACGCTCCTGAACAGCCTCGTCGGCACCAAGGTCTCGATCGTCTCGCGCAAGGTCCAGACCACGCGGGCGCTGGTGCGCGGCATCCTGATCGAGGGCTCGGCCCAGGTGGTGCTCGTCGACACGCCCGGCATCTTCCAGCCGAAGCGCAGGCTCGACCGGGCGATGGTCCACTCCGCCTGGAGCGGGGCGGCCGACGCCGACGCGGTCTGCCTGCTGGTCGACGCCCGCAAGGGGATCGACGAGGAGCTGGAGACGATCCTGGCGCGCCTGCCGGACGTGCGCCGGCACAAGATCCTGATCCTCAACAAGATCGACCTCATCCTGCGCGAGAAGCTGCTCGCGCTGGCCGAGGAGCTGAACAAGCGCATCCCCTTCGCCGACACCTTCATGATCTCGGCGCTGAACGGCGACGGCATCGCCACGCTGAAGCAGGCTCTGGCCAAGCTGATGCCGGCCGGCCCCTGGCTCTACCCGGAGGATCAGGTCTCGGACGCGCCGATCCGCATGCTCGCTTCGGAAATCACCCGCGAAAAGCTCTACGACCGGTTGCACGAGGAGCTGCCCTACCGCTCCACCGTCGAGACCGATCAGTGGCAGGTGCGCAAGGACGGCTCGGTTCGCATCGAGCAGACCATCTTCGTCGAGCGCGAGAGCCAGCGCTCGATCGTGCTCGGCAAGGACGGCCAGACCATCAAGGCGATCGGCACGGCGGCCCGCCGCGAGATCGCCGAGGTGGCCGAAACCACGGTGCATCTGTTTCTGCATGTGAAGGTGCGCGAGAACTGGGCCGACGACCCGGCCCGCTACCGCGAGATGGGCCTGGAATTCCCGCGCGGCTGATTCTTTTCTGCGCGCGCCTTTTCGAATCGCGCGAAACGGCGTGTTGATGCGTCGGGCTCTCCGTGCCGACCCGGCGGTGAGCGGATTCCGCGACGACGACCCGACCGCGTATCCCGAGCCGTTCCCGCGCGGAGCGGCGGCATCGCGGCGTCGCCGGCATCCTCCATGGCCTCTTCCGTCGATCGACACCGAAATCCACGATACCCATGTCCGACACGTCCCTATCCGATGCCGTCTACGGCCTGCCGCCCGCGGAGCTCGCCGACGTTCCGCCCGGCGCCGTCCAGGTCTCGCCCCTCGTTCCCGGGTCGGCCCGCCTGGAGGATTGCGCCGACCTGAGCCTCGCGCGGGTCTGGATGCTCGCGCCGCCCGGGACCGTGGAGCGCCGCTTCGTCCTGGCGCAGGCGCTTCGCGCGCTCCGGCCCGGCGGCGACCTCCTGGCGCTGGCGCCGAAGGATCGCGGCGGGGCGCGGCTCGCGCGTGAACTTTCCGACCTCGGTTGCGGCAGCGCCGAGGAGGCCAGGCGCCACCACCGGATCTGCCTCGTCGTCCGGCCCGAGGGCGCGTTGCCGCTGGACGCGGCGCTTTCCGAGGGCGCGCCGCGCCACATCGACAACCTCGCGCTGTGCACGCAGCCCGGCATCTTCTCGTGGGACCGGCTCGATCCCGGCAGCGCACTGCTGCTCGCGACGCTGCCCGCGCTGAAGGGGACCGGCGCCGACCTCGGCTGCGGCCTCGGCATCCTGGCGCGCGCGGTGCTGGCCTCACCCGCCGTCACCGCGCTGACGTTGGTCGACGTCGACCGCCGCGCCGTCGAGATGGCACGCCGCAACGTCGGCGACCCGCGTAGCAGTATCCGCTGGGCCGACATCCGCGCCGCCGACCTGGGCCTGACGCGCCTCGACTTCGTGGTGACGAACCCGCCCTTCCACGATGGCGGCGCGGAGGACCAGAAGCTCGGTCAGGTCTTCATCCGCCGCGCCGCGGAGGCGCTTCGCCCCGGCGGCAGCCTGTGGCTGACGGCCAACGCGCACCTGCCCTACGAGCGCGTGCTCGCCGAGGCCTTCAAGGCGGTGACGGTGAAGGCGTCGGCCCACGGCTACAAGGTGTTCGAGGCGCGCAAGTGAGTCGGATTCGTCCGAGTTGGGGTCGCCGATGAGCAAGGTCCCGACCGCCCGGCTCGACAAGCTGCTGGCCAACCTCGGCTACGGCTCGCGCCGCGAGATCGCGGGCCTGGCGCGGGCCGGCCGCGTCGTCCTCGACGGCGCTTCCCTCGACGACGCGGGCGCCCGCATCGCCGTGACCCCGGACCTGCCCGCACGCCTGACCGTCGACGGCGAAGGCATCGACCCGCCGCCCGGCCTCGCGCTGATGCTGCACAAGCCGCTGGGCGTGACCTGTTCGCACAAGGAGGCCGGCCCGCTGGTCTACGGGCTGCTGCCCGAGCGCTGGCGCCGCCGCGACCCGGCGCTCTCCACCGTCGGCCGCCTCGACAAGGAAACCTCCGGCCTGCTGCTCCTGACCGACGACGGCGCGCTGCTGCACCGGATCATCGCGCCGAAGGCGAACGTCGCCAAGCGCTACCGCGTCACGCTGGATCGCCCGCTCCGGGGCGACGAAGGCGCGATCCTCGCCGCCGGCACCCTGACGCTGGAGGACGACGACAAGCCGCTCCTCCCCGTGGGATTCTCCGCCGACGACGCGACCCACGCCACCGTGACCCTGCACGAGGGCCGCTACCATCAGGTCCGCCGCATGTTCGCGGCGATGGGCAACCACGTCACGGCCCTCCACCGCGACCGCGTCGGCGGGCTCGACCTGCCGGCCGACCTGCCGGCGGGGGCGTATCGGGTGATGGATTCGCTCGCGATCGCAGCGGTCTTCGCGGCGGCGGAGTAAGCCCGGCGGTCGGTCCCCCGCGCCCGCCTGCGGATGCGTGGTCCATCTTGTCGCAGGCGCCGACGATGCGACGGCGTCGATCGACGATGAAAACGCTTCGAAAGGTATCTAGACCTAAGGTGGTCGCCGAGAGGCCGAGGTACGCGTCGATGCAATCCTACGATATCGGCGAGGGCTTGCAGCCGGACATCGTCGAGCGTGAAATCGCGGCGGGAAGCCGCCGGCTCGCCTTCGCGCGGCCGATCGAGACGTTGTTCGAGCGGAACGGCCGAGAGGCTCGCGCCCGCGTCATGACGATCACGACCCTCGTCGGGGTGCTGGTCTACGACCTGTTCCTCGTGCTGGACCAGATCCTCCTGCCCGACGTCTTCGCGATGATGGTCGTCGCCCGGATCGGGATCTTCACGCCGTTCGCGCTCGGAATGCTGTGGATCGCACGCCGGCACCCGACCCGGTTTCGGATGGAAGGCGCCTCGGTGGTCTGCGGCCTGCTCTCCCTGCTGTTGCCGACACTTGTCATGGCGCAGAGCGACAGCGTCTTCAAGCTCAATTATCAGTACACGAACGTTCTCATCATGATGTTCGTAGCGTTTGTCCAGCAGAACCGCTTTCGATACGCGCTCATCGCGCTCGTATCGAGTATCACCATCCATTTCAGTGTGATATTTTGGTGGAGGATGTTCGACGTCGCCAACTCCATGGCGATCGTCATGTTCTACTCGACGTGCTTGATCCACCTCTCGATCGCGGCCTACATCATCGAATACCACGAGCGCAGGAGTTTCCTCTTCGGGCTCCATGCCACCCTGCTTCGCGAGCAGATCACGCGCGCTGCGCGGACGGACGCGCTGACCGGCCTCTTCAACCGGCGGTACCTGGCCGAATACTTCGACGCCCTGGCCCCATCGCCGCCGGCACGCACCGTCCTGGCGATCCTGCTCGACATCGACCACTTCAAGGCCTTCAACGACAGCCGCGGTCATATCGAGGGCGACGACTGCCTGCGCCGGGTGAGCGCCGGCGTCGCCGCAGTCGCCGCCCGGCGCGGCGGGGTGACCTTCCGATTCGGCGGCGAGGAGATCCTGATCCTGGTGCAGGGCATGGAGCTGGCCGACGGCATGCGGCTGGCGGAGGCGGTGAGGGCGGCCATCGAGGCGACCGCGATCCCGCACCCGGCACTCGGGACCGGCCGCGTGGTCACCGCCAGCCTGGGCGTGGCCGGCGGCCTCGTGCCGGGCATCGCGCTGAGCGACCTCGTCGCCGCCGCGGACACCGCGCTCTATGCCGCGAAGCGGTCCGGCCGCAACCGCGCGCTTCCCGGCCCCGTCCCCGTGGCGGCGGAGCAGGACGGTCCTCCCTCGCACCGGTCGGAGCCCGGCGACACCGTTGCCCCGGCGGCGATCCTCTGCTAAGGCCCCGCCCATTCCACACGCGGAGCCGGCCCCATGCCTGAATGGGGCGTTTCCGGTGATCGGCTGAAGCTTCAGCCGGTCGCTACCTCCGCGGCGGCATAAACCGGAAAGAAAGCGAAAGACTCATGGCCGTCGATTTCACCATGCGCCAGCTCCTCGAGGCCGGCGCCCACTTCGGGCACCAGTCGCACCGCTGGAACCCGAAGATGCAGCCCTACATCTTCGGTACCCGCAACAACATCCACATCATCGACCTCGCCCAGACGGTGCCGGCCCTGCACACCGCGCTGCAGGCGGTGAGCGACACGGTCGCCAAGGGCGGCCGCGTGCTGTTCGTTGGCACGAAGCGCCAGGCGGCCGACACGATCGCCGAGGCCGCCAAGCGCTCGGCCCAGTATTACGTCAACTCCCGCTGGCTCGGCGGCATGCTGACCAACTGGAAGACCATCTCCGGTTCGATCTCGCGCCTGCGCAAGGTCGACGAGACCCTGGACACCGGCGGCCCGGGCCTCACCAAGAAGGAGCGCCTGATGCTGTCCCGTGAGAAGGACAAGCTCGAGAAGGCGCTCGGCGGCATCAAGGACATGGGCGGCGTGCCCGACCTGCTGTTCGTGATCGACACCAACAAGGAGCAGCTCGCGATCAAGGAGGCCCAGCGCCTCGGGATCCCGGTCGCCGCCATCGTCGACACCAACTGCAACCCGGACGGCATCACCTACGTGGTCCCGGCCAACGACGACGCCGGCCGCGCCATCGCGCTCTACTGCGACCTGATCGCCCGCGCCGCCATCGACGGCATCTCCCGCGGCCAGGGCACGTCGGGCGTCGACCTCGGCGCCTCCGAGGAGCCGATGGCCGAGGAGCTTCCCGGCGAGGAGGCTGCCGCCGTCTCGGTGGAGTCGGGCGCCCTCGACCCGGCCGACGTGGCGATGCTCGCCGAGACCACCGAGCACTTCGAGCTGCTCGCCGCCCCTCGCGGCGCGCCGGACGACCTGTCCAAGCTCCACGGCGCCGGCCCGCAGATCGTGCAGAAGCTCAACGAAGGCGGCATCTACCATTACTGGCAGATCGCGGCGATGAGCCCCGAGGACGTCGCCAAGGTCGACGCCGACCTGAAGCTCAACGACCGCTTCAGCCGTGACGGCTGGGTCGCCCAGGCTCGCGGCTTCGTCGAGGCCCAGGCCGCCGCCTGATCGCCCGCTGGATCGCGGCGGCCCCGTCCGGGGCGCCGTGATCCGCACCATCACATTCGGGCCCGGCGTTCACCCCTGAACGTCGGGCTCCTCTCATCTGAACGATACGAAAGGACCGGCCATGGCCAACATCACCGCCGCGATGGTGAAGGAACTCCGCGAGAAGACCGGCGCGGGCATGATGGACTGCAAGGGCGCGCTCAACGAGACGCAGGGCGACCTCGAGGCCGCCGTCGATTGGCTGCGCACCAAGGGTCTCGCCAAGGCCGCCAAGAAGGCCGGCCGCGTCGCCGCGGAAGGTCTCGTCGCCGTCGAGTCCGCCGGCCGCCACGCCGCGATCGTCGAGGTCAACTCCGAGACCGACTTCGTCGCCCGCAACGACGCCTTCCAGGCCTTCGCCCGCGAGGCCGCCAAGATGGCGCTCGACTCCGACGGCACCCTCGACAGCTTGCAGGCCGCCCACTTCCCCGGCGGCAGCGAGACCGTCTCGGAGAAGCTGCAGAACCTCATCGCCACCATCGGCGAGAACATGAACCTGCGCCGCGTCGCCAAGCTCGACGTGAGCAAGGGCGTGATCGCGAGCTACGTCCACGGCCAGATCTCCGAGGGCCTCGGCAAGATCGGCGTGCTGGTCGCGCTCGAGTCAGAGGGTGACGTCGAGTACCTCTCGACGCTGGGCCGCCAGATCGCCATGCACGTCGCCGCCACCAACCCGGTTGCGCTCGACGCCTCCGGCGTCGACGCCGCCACGCTGGAGCGCGAGTCGAACATCCTGCGCGAGAAGAACGCCGGCAAGCCCGACCACGTGATGGCCAAGATCGTCGAGAGCGGCCTCAAGAGCTACTACAAGGAGGTCACCCTCCTGGAGCAGCCCTTCGTGCACGACGGCTCGAAGACGATCAGCCAGGTGATCAAGGAGGCCGCCGGCAAGGCCGGCGCCCCGGTCGCGCTCACCGGCTTCGTGCGCTACGCGCTCGGCGACGGCATCGAGAAGGAAGAGGGCCCCGACTTCGCCAGCGAAGTCGCCGCCATGTCGCGCTGAGCCGCAGCACGATCGTTTCGGGAAGCCCCGGCCGCAAGGCCGGGGCTTTTTGCGTCGTACCGTCGAACGGCGTGGCTGCCGGCGTTCGCCTCAGGCGATGGCGGCGGCGACCATGTCCGGATGCCGGGCGATGACGCGGACGTAGGCGACCGCGAAATCGGGTGCCGTGGTCCGCGCCTGCTCCCAATCGCGCAAGGTTCCGAGCGACACCCGAAAGCGCAGAGCGAACTCGCCTTGCGACAATCCGAGGCTCGTGCGCGCCATACGGATCAGCCGAGCCTTCTGCGCCCGATCCAAAGCCGTGGCCGAGACGTCGAAATCTTCCGGGTCGCTGGTCTCAGAGGCCAGAATGGTAGGCTCGTCCTTCACCGGCGTTGCTCCTTCTGACCGAGATGAACTGCGGTCGCCCGTTCCGCCACGTGAACACGGCCGTATGTAGTTTGCCCTCGACCGACCCCACAGCCTTGAAGCGTTCCCCCCGTCCTGCGGGCGGACAGAGGGAATGATCAGGTGGGCTTCGTCCGGCATGATCCTGTCGCCGAATGCGAGCGAAAGGCCGTGCCGCTCGCGGTTGATCGCGTCCTTGCCGGATCGAACGGCTCGTCCATCCGATGATGAGTACGGAATTTCCGTACTTCTGGCAAGTTAATCCTCGTGGTCGGCCGCCGATTTTTCGGAAGCGGCTCGCTGACCGGGTCTCCGAGCCCTCGACGGTCCGGGGCGGGGTGACGTAGAAGCCCCTCGGTTCTGGATCAGGTGCGGCCGTGTCGCCGGACCCTATGAGGTGGACGATGCCGGAGACGACGCCGTTTCGCCGCGTGCTGGTCAAACTCTCCGGCGAGGCGCTGGCCGCCCCGGACGGGTACTGGCTCCATCCGCCGACGCTGGCGGGCCTGGCCGAGGACATCGCCCGCGCCATCGAGGCCGGGATCGAGGTCGCGCTGGTGGTGGGCGGCGGAAACATGATCCGCGGCGCGCGGATCTCCCAGGCCGGCTTCATCGATCGAGCCACCGGCGATTCGCTCGGCATGATGGCGACGGTGATGAACTCGCTGGCGCTTGAGACCGCGCTGAACGCGGCCGGCGTGCCCGCCCGCACGATGTCGGCGGTGTCGATGCCGACGATCTGCGAGACCTACGCGCGCCAGCCGGCTTTGCACCACCTCGACAAGGGCCAGGTGGTGGTGCTCGCCGGCGGCACCGGCAACCCGTTCTTCACCACCGATACGGCCGCCGTGCTCCGTGCCGCGGAACTGCGCTGCGACGCGGTTCTGAAGGCGACGCAGGTGGACGGCGTCTACTCGGCCGACCCCAAGACCCACCCCGACGCGACCCGCTACGACCGCATCACCCACGACGAGGCGATCAGTCGTGACCTCAAGATCATGGATACGGCGGCCTTCGCCCTCGCCCGCGAGAGCCGGCTGTCGATCGTCGTCGGCTCGGTGCACCCGCCGTCCTCGATCACCGCGATCCTGACGGGGCAGGCGCCCTCCACCCTGGTCGTGCCTTGAGACGGCACCCGCGGGTCGGCTCGGGCACGCCCGCGAAAAACAACCAGCGGGCGAAGTTCGTCGTGACGGTTTGGTGAGGATTGAAGGTTTTTAATTCCGGCGCGTCGCGCGGGATAAGCTTTGCGCGGAAACGACGGACCCGTCGAATGCCGCTTTCGCAAATCGTGTTCTTCAGTCGAAATCAGATCAGGCTGGCCGGTGGCTCCATGCGCGAGATGGTCAAGGACATCCTGACCGCCTGCAACCGCTACGATCGCGTGTCCGGGCTGACCGGGGCCCTGGTCTTCAACGATCACTTCTTCCTTCAGGCGATGGAGGGGGAGAGGGCGGCGATCTCGGAACAGCTTTGGAAGCTCGCCGCAGACAACCGCCACAGCGGCATGGTGCTCATGTCGAGCCGTCCCATCGAGCAGCGCGACTTCGAGGGTTGGATGGTGGGCTTCGCCGGCCATTCCGACGCCCTCGACGCGATCTACATGGATTACGGCGCGACCCCGAAGCTCGACCCGAGCGACATGCCGGTCCAGAGCGCCATCAAACTCCTGCGTGCCTTCGCGCATCTCGACGGCGGCCATTTCGTCCAGAAGTCCGGGGCTGGGCCGATCGTGCCGAAAGACCCGGCCCGCCGGGGCGCTTGAGAACCCGCGCCCGCTGCCGAGCCGAGAGGCTCCGATCGCGGTCCCGATCCGGACGGACGCCATTTGCGGCGAGTCGGATTTTGGTCCATGGAAACGCCCGAACGGCCCCTAGGCCCATCTCACTCCTGATCTTCGCGTCGGAATACCGCCCGCATGGCTACACCAACCCCCTTCGACCTGTCCGACATCAAGCGCCGCATGCAGGGCGCCGTCGCATCGCTCTCCAAGGACCTCGGATCGCTGCGCACCGGCCGCGCGACCCCTAGCATCCTCGACCCGATCCAGGTCGACGCCTACGGCGCCTCGATGCCGATGGCGCAGGTCGCCACCGTCAGCGTGCCCGAGCCGCGCCTGCTCTCGATCTCGGTCTGGGACCGCGGCATGGTCACGGCGGTGGAGAAGGCGATCCGCGAATCCGACCTCGGCCTCAACCCGCAGACGGAAGGCCAGACCATTCGCCTGCGCATCCCCGAGATGAACGAGCAACGCCGCAAGGAAATGGTCAAGGTCGCGCACAAGTACACCGAGGAGGCCCGCGTCGCGGTCCGCCACGTGCGCCGCGACGGGCTCGACCACCTCAAGAAGCTGCTCAAGGACAGCGCCATCTCCGAGGACGACGAGAAGCGCCAGGCCACCGAAGTGCAGAAGGTCACCGACCAGTACATCGGCGAGGTCGACGGGGTGCTGGCGTCCAAGGAAAAGGAAATCATGCAGGTGTGAGGCGGCTTGCGGCTCCCTCTCCCAAGTGGAGAACGAACCCGTGACTGCTTCCGAGATGTGTGGCGCCGGGATCGATCGCGTCCGAAACGACGATGTGACGGAGTTGGGCGGCGTGGAGGAGAAGCATTTTGCGCATCTTGCCCTCGCGCGGTTTCGAGGGCCGGAGATCCGCTGATGGCCGTCCCCGACGCCACCGCTGGCGCCCGGAAGAACCCTTTCGCGAACCGTGAGTTCGGCCTTCGCGTCGTCTCGGGGCTGGTGCTGGCGGCGATCGTCGTGGCCGCCCTGGTGCTCGGCGGCTGGGCGTTCGCCGCGATCTGGCTCGTGGCCGGCATCGTCGGGGCCGCCGAGTGGATCGGCATGAGCCGCACGGTGCCGCGCCGCGCGCTCCTCGCCGTCGTCGCCGGCACGCTGATCCTGGCAGCCGCCTGCTTCGAGGGCGACGCGCCGCGCTACGCAGTGCCGGCCATCCTGGTGCTCGGCGCCGTGCTCTGCCTCGTCCTGGCGCAGGGGAATGCTGGACGCCTGCGGGCGCTCGGTGCGCTGTCCGGCGGCGCCGTGATCGCCCTGGTGCCGGTGGCCCTGCGCGATGCGCCGACGATCGGCATCCTCGGGCCGGCCTGGATGTTCGCCGTGGTCTGGTCGACCGACGTCGTCGCCTACTTCACCGGCCGGACGCTCGGTGGCCCGAAGCTGATGCCGCGGGTGTCGCCGAAGAAGACTTGGTCCGGCGCGCTCGGCGGCCTCGCCGGGGCGGTGGCCGCCGGGATCGGCGTCGTCATGCTCGCCCGGGCCCAGGGCTGGAGCCCGCTCAGCGAGACCGCGCTGGTCTGGGTCGGGCTCGCCAGCGCCGTCGCCTCCGTCCTGAGCCAGGGCGGCGACCTCGTCGAATCGGGCCTGAAGCGCCGTTACGGCGTGAAGGATTCCGGCGCGTCGATCCCCGGCCATGGTGGGGTGATGGACCGGCTCGACGGGTTCTTCGCCGTCGCGCTGCTGGCCGGCCTGTACCTGATCCTGCGCCGCCTCGCGGCCTGACGGAGTTTTACGCCGTGACCCACACCGTCACCATCCTGGGCGCCACGGGCTCGATCGGCCGCTCGACCACCGACCTCGTCGCCCAGCACCCGGGCCGCTTCCGGGTCGGCGCCGTCGTCGGCGGCCGCGACGCCGCCGCCCTGGCCAAGGTCGCGCGCGAGACCGGGGCGCGCTTCGCCGCCTTGGCCGACCCGGCCGGCGGGCCGGCGCTCGCCGAGGCGTTGTCGGGATCCGGCATCCCGAGCGGGGCGGGCGAGGCGGCGGTCCTCGACGCGGTGGCGCAGGACGCCGACATCGTCGTCGCCGCGATCAGCGGCGCGGCCGGGCTGAAGCCGACCCACGCGGCGCTCCGCCTCGGGCGCCGGGTCGCGCTCGCCAACAAGGAGAGCCTGGTCTGCGCCGGGGACGCCTTCATGCGCGACGCCAAGCGCTACGGCGCGACGATCCTGCCGATGGATTCCGAGCACGACGCGCTCAGCCAGGCGATGGCCGGGCGGCCGCTCGCGGACGTGCGCACCATGATGATCACCGCGTCCGGCGGCCCCTTCCGGACCTGGACACGCGAACGTATCGCGGCCGCCTCGCCGGCCGAGGCCGCCGCCCACCCGACCTGGTCGATGGGCATGAAGATCAACATCGATTCCGCCTCCCTGATGAACAAGGGGCTGGAGTTGATCGAGGCGCACCACCTGTTCGGCATCGAGCCGGACCGCCTCGACGTGGTGGTGCATCCGCAATCGGTGATCCACGGCATGATCTACTGGCTCGACGGCGCCGTCACCGCCGAGCTGGCGCTGCCCGACATGCGGGTTCCGATCTCGCACTGCCTGGGCCTCGGTGACCGCCTGACCATCGCCCGCGGCCGGCCCCTCGACCTCGTGGCCCTCGGCAGCCTCACCTTCGAGGCGGCCGACGAAGCGCGCTTCCCCTGCCTGGCGCTCGCCCGCGCGGCGCTCGCCGAGGGCGGCGCCGCGCCGACCGTGATGAACGCGGCCAACGAGATCGCGGTGGCGGCCTTCATCGCCGGCGCGATCCCGTTCTACGGCATCGCCGACCTCGTCGAGCGCGCCATCGCGCATTTCTCAGGCCTCCACCGCACGGCGCCGGACGGCGTCGAGGAGGCCCTGGCCATCGATGCCGAAGTCCGGGCCTGGAGCACGGCGGCGCTGCCGCGGTTGCGCGCGGCGGGGTAAGCCGTCTCCGCCGTCATTCCGCGGCGCCGCAGGCGAGCCCGGAATCCAGAGCCGCCGACGGTGCCATCTCGATCACGACCTAGGGTTCTGGATTCCGGGTTCTGCTTCGCAGCCCCGGAATGATGGAGTGGATGCGGTAAGCATCGACGCCGATCATACCCAAACGCGGCTCCTCACCGCTCCGGGCCGTACCCCGCGAAGAACACCCGCACGGCTTCCCGGATGCGATAGTCGATCTCGTCCCGCGTCACCGGATCGCCGGCGTTGAACAGCAACCGCGTCAGCAGGCCGGCCTGGCAGAGGTGGAGGAAGTGCTTGGCGGCGAGGTTCGTGTCGTCAGCCTTCAGGCGCCCGGCCGTGACCTGCGCGTCGAGGTAGGCGGTGAGCCGCGCCACGCCCATCGCCGGGCCGGCCTCGAAGAAGGCTTGGCCGAAGCGCGGAAACTTCTCGCACGCCCCGATCACCATGCGGATCACTGCCACGTGCTCGGGGCGGACCATCTCGATGAGGTAGGTGGTGCCGAGCCGCGTCAGCACGGCGGCGACGTCGGGGTCGTCGGCGTCGAGCCGGAACAGCGCCTCGGCGAGGCCGCGCTTTTCTTCCAGGGTCAGCGCCTCGAACAACGCCTCCTTGCTGTCGAAGTAGACGTAGAGCGTGCCTTTCGAGACCCCAGCCGTGCGGGCGATCTCGCCCATGCTCGCCCCGTCGAAGCCCGCACCCATGAAGACCTGGCGAGCGCCGTCGAGGATCTGGCGGCGCTTGTCGCTTTCCGGCGTCGCGGCATCTCGTTCCAGCGTGGCGGAGGTCGCGGGCATCTTGCCGATCCTGATTGACCGAACCGTTCGGTCAATGATATTTACCGCGTTGGATCGGCGGACGTCAAACTTTTAGCGCCGATGACCGAACGGTTCGGTCAGCAAGTTTCGAGACTGGGATTTCGGGCATGTCGTTGCGCGAGGATGGCGACCGGATCGATGCGGTCGAGCCGACAGACGCCGTGCGGGACGACCGCGCCGAAGCGCCGCGTGCTGCCCCGAAGGCGGTTGAGCCGCCGCCCGCCGCCCCGAAGGTCGCCGAGCCGCCGGCAGCGAAGACGCGCTCGCGCAAGAAGCTGGTCTTGGCCGGCCTGCTCTGTGCGGTCCTCGCTGGGGGCGGCTACCAGGGCTGGCAGTACTGGACGCTCAGGCGGTACTTCGTGTCCACGGACGACGCCTACGTGCAGGCCGACATCTCGGTGCTCGCGGCCAAGGTCTCCGGTTACCTCGAAGCGGTGCCGGTGGTGAACGGCCAGTCGGTGAAGAAGGGCGACGTGATCGCCCGGCTCGACGACGGCGACTATCGGCTCGCGCAGCAGGCGGCGCAGGACAAGCTCGCGACCCAGGAAAGCACGATCGTGCGGATCGGCCGGCAGGCCGACGCAGCCCAGGCGCAGGTCGCGCAGATGGCCGCACAGATCGACGCCACCAAGGCCGACGCGGTGCGCGCGCTCGCCGACTACAACCGCGCGACGCAGATGCAATCCGACTACGTCGCCAAATCCCGCCTCGACCAGGCCAAGGCCGACCGCGACCGGACCGACGCCGCGGTGAAGGGCGCAGAGGCTGGGCTGATCGCGGCGAAGGCCAACGTCGAGGTGCTGCATGCCCAGCAGCGCGAGGCCGAGAGCCTGGCCGCCGAACTGCGCACCGCCGTCGATCGCGCCAAGCGCGACGTGGCCTTCTCGACGATCCGGGCTCCGTTCGACGGCGTGGTCGGCAACAAGGCGGTCGAGGCTGGCGCCTACGTCGCGCCGGGCTCGCGCGTCGCCGCTCTGGTGCCGCTGAAGAGCGTACGCATCGATGCGAACTTCAAGGAGACGCAGCTCGTGCGCGTCCGCCCCGGGCAGCGCGTCCAGGTCGAGGTCGACGCCTATCCCGGCCGCGAGATCGAGGGTGAGGTCGAGTCGCTCTCGCCCGCCTCCGGTTCGGTCTTCAGCCTGTTGCCCCCCGACAACGCCACGGGCAACTTCACCAAGATCGTCCAGCGCCTGCCGGTTCGGGTGAAGGTGCCGGCCGACATCGCCGCCGAAGGCCTGCTCCGGCCCGGCCTGTCGGTGACGGTCCGCATCGACACCCGCGACGGCGCCGACGCGCCGCTGCTTCGCACCGCGCACAAGCAGGACTGACGCCCATGGCTGCGAGCGCCGCCGTCGGCCTCGGCCGCGGCCCGATCCCCGCCGTGCCGGCGGTGGCGGCCGAGCCGCCGCTCGACCGCCGCCGGATGGTGGCGTTCCTGTGCATGGTGTTCGGGATGTTCATGGCGATCCTGGACATCCAGATCGTCTCGGCCTCGCTCAACGAGATCCAGGCCGGTCTCTCGGCCTCGGGCGACGAGATCCCCTGGGTCCAGACCAGCTATCTCATCGCCGAGGTGATTTCGATCCCGCTCTCGGGTACCCTTTCGCGGGTGCTCTCGACCCGGTGGATGTTCGTGATCTCGGCCGGCGGCTTCACGCTGATGAGCGTGATGTGCGCCACCTCCTCTTCGATCAACGAGATGATCGTCTGGCGCGCGCTGCAGGGCTTCATCGGCGGCGGCATGATCCCGACGGTGTTCGCCTCCGCCTTCACCATCTTCCCGCCGTCGAAGCGCTCGATCGTCTCGCCGATGATCGGCCTCGTGGCGACGCTGGCGCCGACCATCGGTCCGACGGTGGGCGGCTACCTGACGGATCTCGGCTCCTGGCACTGGCTGTTCCTGATCAACGTGGTGCCCGGCATCGCCGTCACGGTCTCGACCTACGTCCTCGTCGACTTCGACGAGCCGAACCTCGACCTGTTCAAGAGCTTCGACTGGTACGGGCTCGCCGGCATGGCCGGCTTCCTCGGTTGCCTCGAATACGTTCTCGAGGAGGGACCGAACCACGATTGGCTGCAGGACGACGCGGTGGCGATCTGCGCCGTGATCGGCGTGGTGTCGGCGGTCGGCTTCTTCTGGCGGGTCTTCACCGCGAAACAACCGATCGTGGACCTGCGCGCCTTCACCGACCGGAACTTCGCCGCCGGCTGCGCCGCGAGCTTCGTCCTCGGCATCGGCCTGTATGGGCTGACCTACCTCTATCCGGTCTACCTCGCCCGGGTCCGCGGCTACTCGGCGCTGCAGATCGGCGAGACGATGTTCGTCTCGGGCCTGTGCATGTTCGCCACCGCACCGATCGCCGGGCGTTTCTCCGGCAAGGTCGATCCGCGCATCCTCATGGCGATCGGGTTCACGGGCTTCGCCGCCGGAACCTGGATCGTCACCGGCCTGACCAAGGATTGGGACTTCTGGGAGCTGCTGTGGCCGCAGGTGCTGCGCGGCTGCTCGCTGATGCTGTGCATGATCCCGATCAACAACATCGCGCTCGGCACCCTGCCGCCGGCCCGGATCAAGAACGCGTCGGGTCTCTACAACCTCACCCGCAACCTCGGCGGCGCGGTGGGGCTCGCACTGATCAACACCCTGCTCAACGACCGCTGGGACCTGCACCTCGCCCGCCTGCACGAGCGCTTCACCTGGGCCAACGGCGCGGCCCTGGAGCGCCTCGACGCGATGCGGCGCCAGTTCGAGGCGACCGGGGGCGACGCGGAGAAGATGGCCTTGAAGGCGATGACCAACACCGTGCGGATGCAGGGCCTGGTGATGAGCTTCGAGGACGTGTTCCTGGTGCTCACCGGCCTGTTCCTGACGATGGCGCTCGCCACCCCCCTGATCCGTAAGCCGGCGGCCGTCGCCGGCGGCGGCGGGCACTGACGCATCGGGCCAGGCTGCGTTCGCAAGCTGGGTTCGCAGGCGGCGTTCGCAAGCGGCGTTCGAAGGACGGGATTGCGGGGAAAACCACGGCGTGCGCCCCGCAGGCGTCGCGGCGCGCGCGCTCGTGCCACGCTGGAGATCGGGTCGCGCAGGTTTGCGTTGGATCACCACGGCACCGATCTGCTAGGACGGAACGCTGGGCCCGCGCGCGGCCCGAGGATCGACGCATGGATTTCCTGACCGCGATGGGCGGCACGGCCACCGGCTTCTTCGGTGCGGTGATCCCGTTCCTGTTCGTTCTGACCGTCGTGGTCTTCGTCCACGAGATGGGGCACTTCCTCGTCGGCCGCTGGTGCGGCGTCGGCGTCCACGCCTTCTCGATCGGCTTCGGGCCGGAGCTCGTCGGCTTCAACGACCGGCATGGCACCCGCTGGAAGCTCTGCGCCATCCCGCTCGGC
The DNA here is from genome assembly GCF_008039465.1 of Methylobacterium sp. WL120. NCBI lineage: Bacteria > Pseudomonadati > Pseudomonadota > Alphaproteobacteria > Hyphomicrobiales > Methylobacteriaceae > Methylobacterium > Methylobacterium sp. WL120. The sequence goes on from NZ_VRUT01000007.1 coordinate 51,941, forward strand.
GGCTACGTCAAGTTCCACGGCGACGCCAACGGCGCCAGCGTACCCTCGCCCGAGGCGATCGCGCGGATGACCCCGCAGGAGCGGGCGACCAGCTTCCCGACCCAGCCGGTGGCCAAGCGCGCGGCGATCGTCGTCGCCGGCCCGGTGGCGAACTTCATCCTGGCGATCCTGCTGTTCGCCGGCGCGATCTGGCTCGGCGGCCGCATGGAGCTGCCGGCCCGGGTCTCGGCGATCGACCCCAACAGCGCCGCCGCGCAGGCCGGCTTCCAGCCCGGCGACCTCGTGAAGAGCATCGACGGCGAGCCGGTCGCCGACTTCAACGCGATGTACCGCATCGTCACCGGCAGCGCCGGGACGCCGCTGAACTTCGTCGTCGAGCGCGCCGGGGCCGACGTCCCGATCGTCGCGACCCCGGCCGTCTACGAGGAGAGCACCAAGTTCGGCCGCCACCGGATCGGGCGCCTCGGCATCCGCTCGCCGGCAGCCTCCGAGGCGAAGCTCGTCACCTACGGCCCCGTCGCCTCCCTCGGGCTCGGCGTCCACGAGACCGCGTTCGTGGTGGAGCGAACCTTCTCCTACCTCGGCAAGCTGGTGACCGGCCGCGAATCCGCCGACCAGCTCTCCGGCCCGATCGGCATCGCCCGCGTCTCCGGCGAGGTCGCCAAGGTCGGCGGCATCGGCGGGCTGATCGGGCTGATCGCGCTGCTCTCGGTCTCGATCGGCCTGCTCAACCTGTTCCCGGTGCCGCTGCTCGATGGCGGGCACCTGCTGTTCTACGCTTTCGAGGTGGTGCGCGGCCGCCCCTTGAGCGAGCGTGCGCAGGAGATCGGCTTCCGACTCGGGCTCGCGCTCGTGCTGGTCCTGATGATCTTCGCGGCCTGGAACGACATCCTCAACCTCGGCGCCTCCTGGCGCGCGACCTGAGCGTCGCGGCGCCCTTCGGCGGGCGCCCGGCGCGGGGCGCCGCATTCCCGCCGTGATTGGGCCCGCGGGAGCCTCGCCGGGCGCCCGATCGGGCCGCGGCACCGCACCCGCCGAGACGCCTCCAGATGGTTTCGAAGGCGTTGCGGCGATCCCATTCGCGCCAGGAATGTCGTGATGCGGCAGGGATTTACCATTCGTTTACCCTGCGACGAATTGGACGGGAACTTCGCGTCACCGTTAAGTGGCCTGAAGGCCACGGCCCTCCAAAATCCAGGTCATGGGGCCTCCCGCGCCGTTTGCTTGGCTTGGGAATCCCGGTAAGAGCTACGCTTGGACCAGGTATTACGGGACGGCCGGTCAACGGCCGCCCGTGGCGGGTGCGAACCCGATCCGATAATAAGACAGACGGGCGAATAGATGATGTCGATGACGGGGAAGCACCGGCGCAAGTCGGTGAAGCGGACCATCGTCCTAGCCGCCGCGGCGGGCATTGCGCTGACCGGGGTCGCGCAGGCCCAGCAGATCGTCGTCCAGGGCAACCGGCGCGTCGACGCCGACACCATCCGTTCCTACGTCACCGGCACCGCATCGGGCTCCGCCGAGGAAGCCCGCCGCAACCTGCTCGCGAGCGGCATGTTCGCCGACGTGAAGGTCGCCGCCAGCGGCGGTCGCACCGTCGTGACGGTCCGCGAGAACAACCTGATCAACCGGGTCGTGTTCGAGGGCAACAAGAAGATCGAGAAGGCGACCCTCGAAGGTCAGGTCGAGGCGAAAGCTCGCGGCGCCTTCAACGAGGCCGTGATCAAGTCCGACATGGCCCGGATCAAGGAAGTCTACCGCCGCGCCGGCCGCGGGACCGCCAAGGTCACCTACCGCACCGTCGATCTGCCGAACGGCTCGGTCGACGTGATCTACCAGATCGACGAGGGCGACAAGACCGGCATCGTGTCGATCAGCTTCGTCGGCAACAGCGCCGTGAGCGAGCGGACCTTGAAGGGGCTGGTCTCCTCGTCCGAGATGAACTTCCTGTCGTTCATCAAGACCTCCGACGTCTACGATCCCGATCGCATCGCCAACGACCTCGACCTCGTCCGCCGCTACTACCTGCGCAAGGGCTACGCCGACTTCCGCATCGTCAACGCCGACGCCCGCTACGTCGAGGGCCCGGACGCCAACGGCTGGGTGATCACGGTCACCGTCGAGGAAGGCGAGCAGTACACCGTCGGCGCCGTGGCGGTGGATTCTCGCCTGCCGGGCCTCGACACGACGCGCCTCGACGGCGAGGTCCGCACCGCGGTCGGCGACATCTACAACGCCGAGGACGTCGAGAAGACCCTGTCGGGCCTGACCAACGACGTGGCGCGTGCCGGCTACCCCTTCGCCCAGGTCCGCCCGACCGGCCAGCGCGACCGCGCGACCCACCAGGTCTCCCTCGGCTTCGTCGTCGAGGACGGCCCGCGCGTCTACGTCGAGCGCATCAACATCCGCGGCAACACCCGCACGCGCGACTACGTCATCCGCCGTGAGCTCGATATCGCCGAGGGCGACGCCTACAACCGCGTGCTGACCGACCGGGCCGAGCGCCGCCTGAACGGCCTGGGCTTCTTCAAGAAGGTCCGCTTCTCGAACGAGCCGGGCTCCTCGCCCGATCGCGTCGTGATCAACATCGACGTCGAGGATCAGCCCACGGGCTCGTTCTCGGTGGCCGGCGGCTACTCCACCCAGGACGGCATCATCGGCGAGGTCTCGGTCTCCGAGTCGAACTTCCTCGGCCGCGGCCAGTACGTCCGCCTCGCCGGAACCGGCGGTCAGTATTCCCGCGGCGTCGACTTCTCGTTCACGGAGCCGTACTTCCTCGGCTATCGCCTCGCCGCCGGCTTCGACGCGTTCTACAAGTACAGCGACCTGACCCGCTACTCGCGCTACGAGACCACCGTCTACGGCGGCCAGCTCCGCATCGGCCTGCCGGTGACCGAGCAGTTCGGCGTCACGCTGCGCTACTCGCTGTACAACACCGAGCTGAAGGTCCCGAACTCGATCAAGCAGCCCTACAACGACTGCTCGAACCCGATCCCGGGCCTCACCGACGTCTACACCGCCAACGACGCGCGTGGGACGGTCGATCCCGCGACCGGCCGGAGCCGCGTCGGCCTCGCCTCCTACCCGAACTGCGCCTACAACGGCGAAGCGTCGATCGCGATCAAGGGCTCGCAGGGCAACACGCTCACCTCGCTCGCCGGCCTCACGCTGGCCTACTCGACGCTCGACGTGATCGGCGCACCGCGCAACGGCCTCTACGCCGAGCTGAAGCCCGACCTTGCGGGTCTCGGCGGCGACTCGAAGTTCTTCCGCGTCACCGGCGACGCCCGGTACTACAAGGAGCTCTACGAGGACGTCGTCGGCTTCGTCCGCATCCAGGGCGGTCACATCGAGGCGCTCGACAGCAACCCGCTGCGCATCACCGACCAGTTCTTCCTCGGGCCGTCGCTCGTCCGCGGATTCGCCCCCAACGGCATCGGACCGCGCGACGTCGGCACCACCGACGCCCGCTCCAACGCCATCGGCGGCTCGACCTACGTCGGCGGCACCCTCGAGATCCAGTTCCCGCTCCCCTACGTGCCGCGTGATCTCGGCCTGAAGGGCGCGGTCTTCGCCGACGCCGGCACGCTGTTCGGCTATCACGGCCGCACGAACTTCGACGTGAACGGCGACAACTTCATCAACGGCACCGCACCCGGCGGCGCCTGCAACTTCAACGCCTTCAGCATCGGCGTCGAGCCGGAATGCGTGAACGTCCGCGACAAGACCACGATTCGCTCGTCGGTCGGCGCCTCGATCCTGTGGAACTCGCCGCTCGGTCCGATCCGCTTCGACTACGCCTATGCCCTCAGCAAGGACGAAGGCGTGAAGGTCTTCGTGCCGACGCTCGGCAAGTACGGCCATATCGGCGCGGACCAGACGCAAGCGTTCCGCTTCTCCGGCGGCTCGCGGTTCTGATCTCGGAAAAAAGGTCGCGCGCCGCCTCGGGTTTCCCGGGGCGGCGCGTTGTCGTGCATGCCTGATCCCGTCTTCTTCATCCCACAGCCCGGTCTGACCCTCGGCCACGTCGCCGAGGCGGCGGGCCTTCCCGTGCCCGAGGGCTTCGATCCGGCGCATCGGGTCGACGCCGCCGCGCCCCTGGAAACCGCGGGGTCGCACGACCTCGCCTACATGGACAACGCCCGCTACGGCGAGGCGCTCGCCGCGACCCGGGCCGGCATCTGCCTCGTCGCCCCGCGCTTCGCCGCCCGCGTCCCCGCCGGCACCGCCGGGCTCGTCCTGCGCGATCCCTACCGCGTCTACGCCGACCTCCTCGGCCGTCTGCATCCGGACGCGCTCCGCCCCGGTTCGCAGTTCGGCGCCCGTGGCGTCGCGCCGGGCGCCCACGTCCACCCCGACGCGCGCCTGGAAGACGGCGTCACGGTCGATCCCGGCGCGGTCGTCGGTCCCGGGGCCGAGGTCGGCGCGGGCACGGTGATCGGCCCCGGCGCCAGCATCGGCCCCAACGTGCGGATCGGGCGGGATTGCGCCGTCGGCGCCGGCGTCACCTTGAGCCACGCGCTCATCGGCAACCGCGTCATCCTCCATCCCGGCGCCCGCATCGGCCAGGACGGCTTCGGCTTCCACATGGGCGCGACCCACCTCAAGGTGCCGCAGGTCGGCCGGGTGATCGTGCAGGACGACGTCGAGATCGGCGCCAACACGACGGTGGACCGCGGTGCCTCGCGCGACACGGTGATCGGCGAGGGCACCAAGATCGATAACCTCGTGCAGATCGCCCATAACGTGGTGATCGGCCGCCACTGCGTGATCGTCTCGGGCGTCGGCATCTCCGGCTCGACGACGCTGGAGGACTACGTCGTACTCGGCGGGCAGGTCGGGGTCGTCGGCCACCTTCGCATCGGCCGCGGGTCGCAGATCGCCGGCTCCTCCAACGTCAACCGCGACGTGCCGCCCGGCAGCCGCTGGGGTGGCACGCCGGCCAAGCCCGTCCGCGCCTGGTTCCGCGAGCTGACCACGCTCGCCCGCCTCGCCGAGCGCAGCGGCCGCGACGAGCCTGCCGACAAGGGCTGATCGTCCAAGCTCCCGATCGTCCAAGGCCCTGATCGTCCAAGATCCGGCGTCGGCCGCGCTTGCATCCGGGCGCCGTTTGGGTCGAAAGGACGGGGATCGGTGACGACGGGCGGGCGCGGATGCGCGGCGTCGAGGCGAGGATCGAAGAGATCGATGAGTGAGACGGCGCGTGAACTCGGCTCGGCCGACATCCAGAAGGTGCTTGAGCTGCTGCCGCACCGCTACCCGTTCCTGATGATCGACCGGATCATCGAGATCGACGGCGACGAGAGCTGCATCGGCATCAAGAACGTCACCGTCAACGAGCCGCAATTCACCGGGCACTTCCCGAACATGCCGGTGTTCCCCGGGGTGCTGCTGATCGAGGGCATGGCCCAGACGGCGGGCGCGATCTGCTGCCGGCACATCATGGAGAGCAACGTGCAGACCAAGCAAGTGTTCTTCATGACCATCGACAAGTGCAAGTTCCGCAAGCCGGTGGTGCCGGGCGACCAGGTCCGCTTCCACATGAAGAAGACCAACAATCGCAAGACGATGTGGTGGTTCCACGGAGAGGCCCGCGTCGACGGCGTCCTCGTGGCGGAGGCCGACATCGGGGCCATGCTGGTGACCGCGTGAGCGCGCCCGCGATCCATTCGAGCGCGATCGTCGAGGACGGCGCCGAGATCGGCGACGGCTGCCGCATCGGGCCGTTCTGCCATGTCGGCCCGCAGGTGGTGCTCGGCGTCGATTGCGAGCTCGTGAGCCACGCGGTGGTGGCGGGCGACACCCGGATCGGCGCGCGGACGAAGATCTATCCCTTCGCCTCGATCGGCCACCCGCCGCAGGACCTGAAGTACAAGGGCGAGGCCTCGACGCTGCGGATCGGCTCCGATTGCCTGATCCGCGAGGGCGTGACCATGAATCCGGGCACCGAGGGCGGCGGCCTGGAGACCGTGGTCGGCGACCGCTGCACCTTCCTGGCCAACGCCCATGTGGGCCATGACGGCCATGTCGGCAGCGACGTGATCTTTTCGAACAACGTCATGCTCGCCGGCCATTGCAGCGTCGGCGACTACGCGATCCTCGGCGGCGGCGCCGCGGTGATCCAGTTCGCCCGCGTCGGCGCGCATGCTTTCGTCGGCGGTCTGTCGGCCCTGGAGAACGACTGCATCCCCTACGGCATGGCGCTCGGCAACCGCGCTTCGCTCTCGGGCCTCAACATCGTCGGCCTCCAGCGACGGGGCTTCGCCCGCGAAGACATCCATGCGCTGCGCCGCGCTTACCGTTCGCTCTTCGCGGCCGAGGGCACGCTGATGGAGCGGGTGGAAGACGTGGCTTCGGAGTTCGAGAGCCACCCGGCGGTCCGCGAGATCCTCGATTTCATCCGCGCCGGCGGCAAGCGCTCGATCTGCACGCCGCGCGAGGCGCCGGCTCCCATCGGCGGCGCCTGAGCCCGCCGATGTCGGCTCCTCGGGCCGCACGGCCGGACGCGAGGCTGGTGCTGGTCGCAGGCGCCGGGCGCCTGCCGGAACAGGTCGCCCACTCCCTCGATCGTGCCGGCCGCGCCTTCAAGGTGCTGGCGCTGCGCGGCTTCACCGACCACGCCCTGCGCGAGCGGGCCGACGCCACGGTCGACCTCCTCGACATCGGTGAGACCCTGCGCATCCTCGAAGGCTGGGGGCCGGCCACCGTCGTGCCGGCCGGCGGCGTCGCGCGGCCGAGCCCCGCCGCGATCCTCAACGCGGCCGCCGCCTTCCGCAACCGGGTCGCGCTCCGAAACCTCGCCGACGGCGGCGACGACCGGCTGCTGCGCGGCGCCCTCGCGCTGCTGGAGGAGAACGGCCACACCGTCTGCGGCGTCCACGAGGTCGCCCCCGACCTGCTGAGCCCCGCCGGCACGATCGGCGGCCACCGGCCGGACGCGGCGGGCGAGGCCTCCATCGCGACCGGCCGGGCGGTGCTGGCCGCGCTCTCGTCCTTCGATGTCGGCCAAGCGGTAGTGGTGGCGGCCGACCGGGTGCTCGCGGTCGAGGGGCCGGAGGGCACCGACCGCATGCTCGCCCGCGCCCGCGCGCTCGCACGGAAGCCTTGGGATCTGTTGCCCTGGGGCCGCATGCGGGCGCTGCCTGCGACCGTCCTGGTGAAGTGCGCCAAGGACGGCCAGGACTTGCGCATCGACTTGCCGGCGATCGGCCCGCGGACCGTCCGCAACGCGGCCGCCGCCGGCTGCGTCGGCCTCGCGGTGGAGGCCGGCCGCACCCTGTTGATCGACCGCCCGGAAACGATCGCCGAGGCCGACCGGCTCGGCCTCTTCCTGATCGGCATCGGAGTCGGCCCATGAAGATCTGGCTCGTGGCGGGCGAGGATTCCGGCGACCAGCTCGGCGCCAAGCTGATGGCGTCGCTGCGCGAGGCCGCGCCCGGCCCGGTAACCTTCGGCGGCGTCGGCGGGGAGGCGATGACGGCGCGGGGGCTGACCTCGCTCTTCCCCCTCGATGACGTGGCGGTGATGGGCTACCTGCCGGTGCTGGCGCGCCTACGCACGCTGCTGCGCCGCATCCGCCAGACCGTGGACGACGTGGTCGCCAACCGCCCGGACGTGCTCGTCATCATCGACAGCCCCGGCTTCACCCACGCGGTCGCCTCGCGCGTGCGCAAGCGCGCCCCGGAGATCCCGATCGTCGACTACGTCTCGCCGAGCGTGTGGGCGTGGCGGCCGTGGCGGGCGGCCTCGATGCGGGGGTTCGTCGATCACGTGCTGGCGCTGCTGCCGTTCGAGCCGGCGGCGCACCTACGGCTGAACGGGCCGCCCTGCACCTATGTCGGCCACCCCCTGATCGAGCGGTTCTCGGAGCTGCGGCCGGACGCGTCGGACGCCGCCCTGCGGGAGGCCGTGCCGTGGCGCGTGGTGGTGCTGCCGGGCTCTCGCCGCTCCGAGATCGAGCGGCTGATGCCGGTCTTCGGCCGGACGCTGGCGCGGCTGGCGCGGGACGTCGGCCCGATCGAAGCGGTGCTGCCTGCGGTCACCCGGCACCGCGCCCTGATCGAGCGCATGGCAAACGCCTGGAACGCGCCCGTGCGCATCGTCGCGGGCGAGACCGCGAAATATGCCGCCTTCCGCCAAGCGCGGGCCGCGCTCGCCGCCTCCGGCACGGTGACGCTGGAACTCGCGCTGGCGGGGGTGCCGATGGTGGTGGCCTACAAGGTCTCGCGGGTCGAGGAGGCGGTGGCCCGGCGCCTGATCCAGGTGCCGACCATCGTGCTGCCGAACCTGATCCTGTCCGAGAACGCCATGCCGGAATTCGTTCAGGCCGAGTGCACCGAGGACCGCCTCGCCGCGGCGCTCGCCCCCCTCGTCACCGGCGGCACCGCGCGCGACCGCCAGGTGGCGGCCCTGAAGCGCATCGACGGCCTGATGCGGCTCCCCGGCGACGAGGCGCCGAGCCGCAGCGCGGCGCGGGTGGTTCTGGCTGCGATCAAGGGCTGAGCGTCTCATCCCTCCCCCGCAGAGGGGGGAGGGTAGACCAGCCGTCAGCCGCGCTCGTTGATGCCGACGTAGTCGCGCTTGGTCGGGCCGACGTAGAGCTGGCGCGGGCGGCCGATCTTCTGCGAGGGATCCTCGATCATCTCGGCCCATTGCGCGATCCAGCCGACGGTGCGCGCCACCGCGAACAGCACCGTGAACATGTCGGTCGGGAAGCCCATCGCCTTCAGGGTGATGCCCGAGTAGAAGTCGATGTTCGGGTAGAGCTTCTTCTCGATGAAGTACTCGTCCTTGAGGGCGATCTCCTCGAGCTTCATCGCGACCTCAAGCAGCGGATCGTCGTTCTTGCCGAGTTCCTTCAGCACCTCGTGGGTGGTCTTCTGCATGATCCGCGCGCGCGGGTCGTAGTTCTTGTACACCCGGTGGCCGAAGCCCATCAGGCGGAACGGGTCGTTCTTGTCCTTGGCCTTGGCGACGTACTGATCGACGCGGTCCGGCGTGCCGATCTCCATCAGCATCTTCAAGGCCGCCTCGTTAGCGCCGCCATGCGCCGGCCCCCACAGGCAGGCGACGCCGGCCGCGATGCAGGCGAACGGGTTCGCGCCCGACGAGCCCGCGAGCCGCACCGTCGAGGTCGAGGCGTTCTGCTCGTGGTCGGCGTGCAGGATGAAGATCTTGTCCAGGGCCTTCGAAAAGATCGGGTTGACCTGGTAGTCCTCGCACGGGACGGCGTAGCACATCCGCAGGAAATTCGAGGTGTAGTCGAGATCGTTCTTCGGATACACGAACGGCTGGCCGATCGAGTATTTGTAGGCCATCGCCGCTAGCGTCGGCATCTTGGCGATCATGCGCATCGACGCGATCATGCGCTGGCTCTCGTCCGTGATGTCGGTCGAGTCGTGGTAGAAGGCCGAGAGCGCGCCGACGGAGGCGACCATCACCGCCATCGGGTGCGCGTCGCGGCGGAAGCCGGTGAAGAACCGGTTCATCTGGTCGTGCACCATGGTGTGGCGCGTGACGCGGTAGTCGAAGTCGGCCTTCTGACCCGGCGTCGGCAGCTCGCCGAACAGCATCAGGTAGCAGGTCTCGAGGAAGTCGCCCTGCTCGGCGAGCTGCTCGATCGGGTAGCCGCGATAGAGCAGCACGCCCTCGTCGCCGTCGATGTAGGTGATCTTCGATTCGCACGAGGCGGTCGAGGTGAAGCCGGGGTCGAAGGTGAAGGCGCCGGTCTGCGCGTAGAGCTTGCCGATATCGACGACGTCGGGGCCGATCGTACCGCTCTTGACCGGCAGAGAGACCTCTTTGCCGTCCACGGTGATGGTGCTGGCTGCGCTCATGGAACGTGGACCCTTTCCTGGCAACGAATTGGTGCCGGCCCAAGGCTCGGCTCCGCGCCGCCCTGGACCCGAAGTCACCTGCATTTTGCTGCAGGTGCTCACAGGCCCACCGGTTAGCGGATCGGCCGGGCGCCAGCAACGGCGCGGATGACAACCACGCCCCGACGCCAAGCGAAAACCGGGCCGTGCGTGCGCTGCGGCGAAAGCCTCAGCTTTTCGTGATCCGGTCGGCGAGGCGGGCGAGGCTTTCCTCACGGCCGAGGACCGCCATCACGTCGAACAGCGGCGGCGAGGTGGTGCGGCCGGTGAGCGCCGCCCGCAGCGGCTGCGCCACCTGCCCGAGCTTCAGCCCCTCGGTCTCGGCGAAAAGGCGCACTGCGGCTTCCGTCGTGGTGGCACTCCACTCGGGCAGGGCCTCGAGCGCCGGCAGGATTGCGGCGAGCCGCGCGCGGGCCTCGTCGGTGAGAAGGGCGGCGGCCTTCTCGTCCGGAACCAGCGGCCGCGCGGCGGTCAGGTAGTAGGCGCTGTCGAGCAGCTCGATCAGGGTCTTGGCCCGCTCCTTCAGCCCCGGCATCGCCGCGACGAGCTTTTCGCGCAGGTCCGGCGCGAGGGGGGCGATGAGGCCGCGCTCCGGGCCGACGTTCGGCAGGATGCGCTCGATCGCGTCGACCAGGTCCCCATCCGCTGCGCCGCGGATGTAGAGGCCGTTGAGGTTCTCGAGCTTGGCGAAGTCGAACCGCGCCGGCGAGCGGCCGATCGCCTTGAGGTCGAAGGCCGCCACCATCTCCTCAGTGGAAAACACCTCCTGGTCGCCGTGGCTCCAGCCGAGGCGGACGAGGTAGTTGCGCAGCGCCGCCGACAGGTAGCCGAGGTCGCGGTAGGCGTCGACGCCGAGCGCGCCGTGGCGCTTGGACAGCTTGGCCCCGTCGGCCCCGTGGATCAGCGGGATGTGCGCCATCCGCGGCACCTCCCAGCCCAGCGCTGCAAAGATCTGGCTCTGGCGGGCCGCGTTGGTGAGGTGGTCGTCGCCGCGGATCACCTGGGTCACGCCCATGTCGTGGTCGTCGACGACGACGGCGAGCATATAGGTCGGGTTGCCGTCCGAGCGCAGCAGCACGAGGTCGTCGAGGTCGCGGTTGGCCCAGGTGACGCGGCCCTGCACCGCGTCGTCCACCACCGTCTCGCCCTCGCTCGGGGCGCGCAGCCGGATCACCGGCTTTACCCCCGCCGGCGCGTCGGACGGGTCGCGGTCGCGCCAGCGCCCGTCGTAGCGCAGCGGCTTGCCGGCGGCCCGCGCCTGCTCACGCATCTGCGTCAGCTCGTCCTGCGTCGCGTAGCAGCGATAGGCGTTGCCCGAGGCCAGCAGATTCTCGGCGACCTCGCGGTGGCGCTCGGCGCGGGCGTACTGGAACACCACGTCGCCGTCCCAGTCGAGCCCGAGCCAGCGCATCCCGTCGAGGATGGCGTCGATCGCCCCTTGCGTCGATCGCTCGCGGTCGGTGTCCTCGATTCGCAGCAGCATCCGGCCGCCCATCCGGCGGGCGTAGAGCCAGTTGAACAGCGCCGTGCGGGCACCGCCGATATGGAGGTAGCCCGTGGGCGAGGGCGCGAAGCGCGTGACGACGGCTGACGACATCGGACGATGGATCTTCTGGTGAAGGGGCGAGGAGCACCCTGGTCGCGGCGCGGATCGACCGATCCGGTTGCGCGCGTCTAGATCGCTCCGCGGCGAAGGGAAAGGCGGTTCGGCGTCCGCGACGACGCACGCAAAGCTGGGGACCTGCACCGGCACCCGGTTCGCACGGCTCTAGCACGCCCGCGCGGATGCGTTAACAATCCGCGACGGCGCAGCGGCCTCGCGCCGGCCGGTGTGCCGATCATGGCGCGGGACATCGTACGATCGACGGGACGGGCCGTCGCTGGACCGGCTATCGGGCGCTTCCTCGCGCCCGCCGTGCTCGGGCCGGCTTTGCGCGGCTGGGTCGTCGGCGGCCTTGTGATCGAGGCCGAGCAGCGCCGGCTGTTCCCCTGGCTCGCGGTCGCCTTCGGTGCCGGCATCCTTGTGTTCTTCACCGCCACCGACGGGATGCCCGCGCTCTGGGCCCCCCTCGCTGCGGCGGCGGCCTGCGCCGCGACCCTGCCGTTCCTCGGTGGTCGGCCGGTGGCTTTGGCGATTGTGCTCGGGCTTGCCGCAGCGCTCCTCGGGTTCTCGGCGAGCGCCCTGCGGGTGTCGCGAGTGGCCGCGCCCGTGCTGACCCGCACGATGATCGCGCCGCTCGAAGGGCTGATCGAGTCGCTGGAGGAGCGGGAGGAGGGCGCCCGCCTCGTGGTCCGGGTCGCGAGCCTCGGCACGATGGCGGCGGCCGAGCGCCCGGTCCGCGTCCGCGTCTCGTTCAAGAAGGCGCCGCCCTTGCGCCCGGGCGACTTCATCGCCGCCACCGCCCGCCTGCTGCCGCCCCCGGAGGCGGCGCGGCCGGGCGGCTACGACTTCGCCCGCGACGCCTACTTCCGCGGCATCGGCGCGGTCGGCTCCTTGTTGGGAAAGATCGCGGTGAAGCCGCCGCCGGAGCCGGTGCCGTGGTCGCTCCGCCTTGCGGCTGCGGTGGACGACGCTCGAAACGCGCTCACCCGCCGGATCACCGACGCCAACGGCGGCCAGGCCGGCGCGGTCGCGGCCGCCCTCGTGACCGGCAAGCGCGGGCTGATCGCGCCGGCGACCAACGACACCTTGCGGGCGGCCGGAATTTATCACGTGGTCTCGATCTCGGGACTCCACATGGTGCTGGCGGCCGGCGTCGTGTTCTGGCTCGTGCGGGCCGGGCTCGCGCTGGTGCCGTTCCTCGCGCTGGCCTGGCCGATCAAGAAGATCGCCGCGGCGCTGGCGATGGTCGGCGTCACCGCCTACTGCGTCTTCTCCGGCTGGGACATCGCCGCCGAGCGCTCACTCGTCATGACCCTGATCATGCTCGGCGCGATCCTGGTCGATCGCCCGGCGTTGAGCATGCGCAACCTCGCCCTCGCCGCGCTCATCGCGCTGGCGCACGAGCCGGAGGGGCTGCTCGGCCCGAGCTTCCAGATGTCGTTTGGGGCGGTGGCCGGCCTCATCGCCTGCGCCCGGCTGATCGACGGGCGCCTGTTCCGCCGCGACGGCGCTGGGCGGATCGGCCGGCTGATCGCCCTGGGGCTGACGACGGTCGTCGGCACGCTCGGCACGACGCTGGTGGCCCAGGTCGCCACCGCACCCTTCGCGACCTACCACTTTCAGACGGTGCAGCCTTTCGGGTTGATCGGTAACGCGCTCACGCTGCCGCTGGTCTCGCTCGCGGTGATGCCGGCGGCGGTGCTCGGCATCGTCGCCTACCCGTTCGCCCTCGATCAGCCGGTCTGGTGGCTGATGGGCCTGGCAGTGCGGGGGATGCTGACGATCTCCGGCTGGATCGAGGGGCTCGGTCGCGCCAACGTGGTGGTTCCGGCTTTCGGCACCGGCGCGCTCGGGTGCCTCGCCGCGGCGCTCCTGCTCGCGACGCTGCCGGTCTCGCGCCTGCGCTGGCTCGCCCTGCCGCCGGCGCTGCTGGGGCTCGGCCTCGCGACGGCGCCGGCCCGCTTCGACATCTACGTCGATCGCCAGGGCAGCGGTGCCGCGGTGCGCCGGATCGACGGCAGCCTCGTCGCCCTCGGCAAGCCGTCGAACTTCGTGCTGGAGCAATGGCTGAAGGCCGACGGCGACGGACGGACCGGCGCGCAGGCGACCGGGGGCGCTACGTGTGATCGGATCGGTTGCGTCCTACGGCTCGCCGACGGCCGCGCGGTGGCGCTCGTGAAGGACCGCCGCGGCTTCGCCCAGGATTGCGCCAACGCCGCGGTGCTGATCACGCCGCTCTCCGCGCCGCCCGGCTGCGCCGCAGCCCTCGTCATCGATCGCGCCTACCTCGCCGCCTACGGCGCGGTGGCGATCCGCCTACAGCCGGACGGCTTCACGGTGAGTCGGACCCGCGAGCCGGGGCGGACGCTGCCGTGGCGACCGGCCCAAGCCCGCGTGCCGGCCAAGCCAGCCGACCAGCCGGTGCCAGAATCGCCTTTACCCGGCGAGATCAAGCCGAAGTACGTACCTTTCCAGGGCATGGCGCCGCCGAATCCGCGGACCGAACCGGCGCCCGACGACCCGGCCGCGGACGGCCCCGACGCCGAGATGCCGGCGGAGACGCTTCAGTAACGGCGGACGAGGCTGACCAACCGCCCCTGGATCTGGACGCGATCCGGCCCGAGCACGCGGGTTTCGTAAGCGGGGTTGGCCGCTTCCAGTGCGATCGACGAGCCGCGCCGGCGCAGGCGCTTCAGCGTCGCCTCCTCATCGTCGATCAGCGCGACGATGATGTCGCCGGTGTTGGCGGTGTCCTGCTTGCGGATTACCACGAGGTCGCCGTCGAGGATGCCAGCCTCGACCATCGAATCGCCGCGGACCTCCAGTGCGTAGTGCTCGCCGCCGGCCAGGAAGTCCGGCGACATCGTGATCGCGTGGCTCTGGTTCTGGATCGCCGAGATCGGTGTTCCGGCGGCGATCCGGCCCATCACCGGGATCAACACGGAGCGACCGCTGTCGTCGACCATCTGCGTCGTCGGCCGAGGCGGCACCGCCTTGGCGCGCCCGCCCTCCACCACGCTCGGGGTGAAGCGGCGTGGCGCGGCCGCCGCCGCCGGGG
>NZ_VRUT01000080.1:0-22836 GCF_008039465.1 Methylobacterium sp. WL120
CCCGTCGCCCACGCGCTCCCCCCGGAGCCCGTGGCCGTCTACCCGGTCGAGCTCCATACGATCGCCGAGGCGGTCTACGGCGCCGGCTACACCCGCTTGCAGCTCGCGGAAGGGCTGTCGGCCGCCCGCGGGCGGAAGGTCAGCCTGTCGATCGTCAGCATGTGGCTGACACGGGCTCGACCGATCCCCGGGTGGCTCACGCCCGTCCTCGACGCGCTCCTGCTGGAGGGCGCGGCCGAGCATGAACGCGCCGCCGTCACCTGCCGCCGGTACCGCGCGGATCTTCTCCGCCATCAGATGCAGGGCGTGCGGTCGCCCGAGGCACCGAATCCCGCGCCGGCCGAGGCGGCCGTCGACCAGGTCCAGGAACTCGCCAGCGAGACGGCGGGCTGAGGCGGAAACGCCATCCCGATACTGGTAACGCGTTTACCAAAAATCGAGGTGTCAGTAAGACGGCGATTTTCGTGAAGCTTTCCCGAAGCTTACGGGAAGGTGAATACAAAAAACGCCGTAGCACATCTTGGCACACCGTCGGGTCCACACGGGCCGACGGTGTGCTCAAACGTGCGGACGGCGGGTCAGCGCGGGCGGACGCCAGGCCCCGGGACGGCCTCCGGATCCGGGGCCGGCGCGTCGGCGGGACGGCCCTTCCCGCGGCGGCCGTCGAGGATCCGGGCGTGGCGCTCCTCGGGTGTGGGGCTGGGGGTCCCGAGCAGGTAGACGCGGGCGCTCTCGCAGACCGCGTAGCCCGGGCCCTGCTGGAGCACGATGCTGGTCTTGAGGATCGTCGAGCCGTGGACGGGGTGGTTCCAACAGAGCGCCTCGATGCAGGGCCTGTCGGTCCCTGGGTAGTTCCGGACGCTCCAGTCATCGAGGAAGGGCGCCTCATCGATCGCGGCGGCGTCCGGGCGCCACGCGGGATCCACCCCGGCGAGGGCGGCGCGCACCTCGGCACGGCGCTCCTCGACGGCGCGGCGTTCGGCGGGTGTTAGATCTCGCAGGCGCATCAATCCCTCCCTCTACGGACACTGTCGATCGCCTGGATGCCATCCACAACGGCATCGCGGAGGAATTCTGCCCTCTGCGTGCAGCCCGGGATGTTGCTCCCCCACGTGCCGATCCTGCCCCTGAGCGTCATCGTGAAGGTGCGGTCGGGGAGTTGCAGCACGTCCTCGCTGCCCTCGACGATGCCGGTGACGACGTCGCCGGCGATCGAGGCCGTGCCCCATGCGGATGTGCGCGAATCCGTGCGCGCGGCAGGTCCGGAGACGACGCAGTCCAGCGTGAAGCGGACGCGGTCGTCCATCCGCCTGACGGTGAGCACGCTCTGCACGGACATCCTGTCGAGGATGTCGTCCTGCACGGTGACGGACCACGTCTCCGCCGTCGGGAACGTGCCGGCGAGGCAGGGGGCCGACCCGAGCAGGGCGGCGGCGAGGATGAGGGGGCGCATCAGCGGGGTTCCGTGTTGTGGGTGTGGCACAGGGTTTCGATCCAGGGCCTGAAGCGCGTCCGGCCGGGGGCTCCGCAGGCCTCGCAGATCCCGTCGGAGATCGTCTCGATCGCCTCGACGACGTCGGCGACGTCGTCGGACCAGTCGTCTGCGTGGTGGTGCCACCGCAGGGTGCCGAACTTGGCCTTGGCGTCGTCGGTCGCGAACCCGGGCGGGACCCCGACCTCCTCGATCCACTCGGCGCCGGCGGCCCAGAGCGAGGCCCATCCCGGGCAGGTGTAGGGACCGCCCGACGTGAACACGGCCGGATGCCGGGCGGCGAGGACCTCGCTCCAGTTCGTTGGCACCGTCGGCGTCCGCTCCCGCCACCGGACGGCCAGGTAGCGTGAGATCCCTTCGAGCAGGACCTGGGGACCGACGCCGCCGCGCCACCGCGTGCCGTCCTCCGTCGCGACGACGCGGGGCCCGTACGGTCCCCCTGTCCACCGGACGCGGGGACCGGCTGGCGTGGGCTCGACGGCTTCGACGCGGATCGACGGGACCCGGCGCTGGTCCTTCAGGACGGTGCCGGCGATCGAGTAGAATTCCTGGACGATGCTCATCGGGCCGGCTCCGCCGGGAGGGGCGCGAAGCACATGGCCGCGCCCTCGGCCTCCATGGCGAGGCGCAGGGCCCGATCTGCATCGATCCGCCCGGCGTCGAGCAGTCGAGCGATCCGGACGATCCGCGCCCTGCACCCCCGGCCGACGAGGGAGCAGATCCGCCCGTTCTCCCAGGCGTCCTGGATCCGGTCCGCGAGGGCGGACAGCTGAGCTTGCGACATCGGTCCCTCCCTCAATGACGCGGAGCGAGGGCTTCACGCCCGGAGAGCAGCGTCTCGACGATCCGGCGCAGGGGGCGGATGGACCCGCCCTTGCCCCACGCCTCGGCGACGATCGCGACCTCCTCCGGATCGAGGTCGGGGCACCAGGCCTCGTCCTGCCCGCGGTCGGCGCGGATCTCCGGGAGCAGCGTCGCCAGGATTGCCGGCAGGTCCTGAGGCCTGGGATCGGGCACCGCCACGACCCGAAGCCGGTCGAGTAGCGGCGCCGCGACGCCGGCTGTCGAATTGGCGGTCGCGAGGTACTGGACCGCCGACAGGTCGACCTCGGTCTCGATGTACGGGTCGAAGAAGGCACGGGACCCCTCCGGCTCCAGCAGGGCCGTGAGGGTGTCGATCAGGGCTCCATTTTCGCGCCGGGTAGCCGCCTTCTCCATCTCGTCGACGATGATGCAGGGGTTGGCCGTGCGCGTGCGCTGGATCAGCTGCAGCGGGACGCAGGCGCGCCCCGTGCTCCACTGCCGGGACGTCCCGCCAAACGCGGAATCGGCGACGCCGGCCGCGCTGTAGACGAGGGACGGGATCCGGCACAGGCCAGAAACCCTGCGGAGGTACCGCGTCTTGCCCGAGCCGGGCCGGCCGACCAGCAGCGTCCGTTGGAACCGCGCGAACCGACCGCCGACGAGATCGCCGAGCAGCTTGCCCGTGATGTCGGCGAGCCAGGGGAACTCGCGGTCGAGGGCGATCCGCACGGCCGCGACGTCGATCCCGTGGACGAGGGGCAGCGCCACGCCGGCGAGCGGCTGGAACTCGGCCCGCGGGGTGCTGCCGCGCGAGGCGTTCGACGAGCCCGAGCTCGCGCTGCCGGGCAGGTGGTCGACGCCATGCTGGTCGAGCACGACCATCGTCGGCCCGGGCTCCGGCCTGGTCTTCCAGATGAGGCGATCGAGGAACTCGGTGTCCGCCGGATCGACCGTCCCGTCGGCGCCGACGCCGCCGTCGAGCACGGCCCGGTCGACCTCCACGAGCTCCTGCGCCTCGGCCCCGATCGAGAGCTCGCTCGACAGGTTCGAGACCCGCGCGTTGAGCATCGACAGCCGGGGGTAGCGCGGCTCCGGGACGTGCCGCAGCGCCTCGATCTCCTCGCTGGCGTCCTCGGCGAACATCATCGCGCTGCGCAGCGCCAGCCACACGGGCGCGGCGCGGCCTTCCCGCAGCAGCCGGCCTGTGTAGTTGAATGCCATCGCCGCCATGCGGGCGTTGGCCACGGCGGATCCGAACGCCGCTTGGTGGCAGATGAGCAGGTCCGCGACCCGCGACATCTCGATCGCCTGATAATCGGCGAGGTCGTCGCGGTCGAGCTCGCGACGCAGCGCCCGCTCCAGCGCGGCCGCCGTCTTGGCCGACGGGGCCTCCGCTGCCCGCCGGGCGGCGAGGCGGACCCGGCTGGGGTACGTCGACCCCGTCTCGGTCAGCGACACGATCGTGATGGCCAGGTCGAGCCCCGGCAGGTTCTTGACCATCTCGCCGCCGAGCAGGCGCTCCTGCAGCGTCAGGGGGACCTGCGGCTCGATCGGCCCGCAATACTGGGAGGGGTCCTGGAGGGACAGGCGCGTGGCGGCGACGCGGCGACCGCGCGTGGGATGGGGCTTCGACATGGGGACGGCCTCTTGAAACGATAGACGCAGGCGCGCCGAGCCGGGGGCTCAGGCGGCGGTGGCGGCTATCCGTTTCGAGAGTGCGCGGCGGGTCATCGAGGTCATCCCAGGTCTAGGCGGTCACCGTACCCTGCGGGATTCCGACGACGCAATGGTCGCCCCGGCTTGCCCCTGGGGAAATCGTCTCGACGCGGTACGGGATCGCAGGACTGGTCAACGGAACCTTAGCGCCCGAGCGGCCGGGTCCCGGAGTTGCTGCCGGAGCCGCTCGTTCTCCTCCGACAACTCGTCCAGGTCCGGCACGCCTCCGTGCCACTCCCGGACCCTGAGATCCAAGTCGAGCCCGTTCAGGACCCGGGCCACCTTCGCGATGCTGGGGTCGGCGATCTCGCCCTTCTCCAGCGCGGCGAGCCAGGCCGGGCTTACCCCGGCCACCACGGCGAGCCGTCGCACGGGCATCCGGCGGGCCTTGCGGTTCGTGGCGATCTGCTCGCCGAGGTCTCTGAGCTCTTGCATGCCCGCATCGTAGCCGGCCCGGATGAAAGTCAGCCTACCGACTCAGCGGCTGCGCGAAATCCCGGTCGCAGTCCAGTGCGAATCGTTCGATCGTGGCACACTGCGGATCTGTCGAAATCCGTAGGGGGAAATGGGATGTCATCCGAAGCGCAGGCCGTCGACCCGGTCGTCGTCGCCCGCCTAGCGAAGCGGTTCGCGGGCAACGCCCGGACCCGGGCCAACCACGCCCGATGGGCCGCTTGGGCCACCCGGGCTGCCCTGCCGCCGACGCCGCCGTGGGATCTGATCCGGGAGGTCCTCGATCAGGCGCAGGCCGACGGGCTCAACAGCCGCCAGCAGGCCGCGGGCGTCTACTCGATCCTCGTTGCCAAGGGCCTCATCTCGGAGGGCCGGGCATGAGCGAGCGCAAGCTTCTGACATGGATCGACGGCATGGAGACGAAGCCGATCGCCATGCTCGCTTGGGGTGACGAGTACGACGAGCGCGGCTCCGTGCTCACCCGGGATGCCGACCGAATCCGCGCCGTCTGCGCGGGGGTCGCGCTGCCATGGGGCTCCTACCAGAAGGCGACGTTCCCCGAGGGAATCGAGGGCCTGGAGATCTGGACCGCCGACAAGGTCATCCACGTCGGCAACGGCGACGATGGGCACGTGTTCGAGATCCTGTCTCGCAACCCGCCGGACGAGCCCGAGCGCGAGTGGGGGGCCTCGGCGGCGGTGGCATCCTGATGCGGTGGGTCGAGACGGGTCCAGGCGGATCGGAGGCCTTCAGCGGCGACAAGCTGGTGGCCTACACCCTCGTCCATTTTCATCTGCGATCCGACCCCAAGCCTGCCTGGGATTGGAAGGTCATCATGCCGAAGGTGTCCGGCCTGGAGATGGCCGGCACCGCGGTGACCGAGGCGGAGGCCAAGGCCGCCGTCGAATTCGTCTGGACCGCCTGGCTCGAACTGCTCGGGCTGCAACCGATCCCCGGGAGGGCATGACCATGGACATCACCATCAAGGACCTGGGTGACGAGGCGATCCGCGAGATCCTGGCGGAGGCGCTCGACGGCATGAACCGCCGGACGGGGAAGGCGTGGATGCTGGATCTCGACTACGTGCACGGCGACCTGCGCCTGCTGTGCGACCACAAGCACGTCACGACGGCGAACGTCCGGCCGCACATGGTACCGCTGCGGGACGACGAACCCCGCGTCCCCGACGCCATCCGCTTCCGCAGCGCCCTGCGCCGGCTGATCCTGCAGGCGACCCAGGCGGTGACGCCGGTCCCGGGCACGGCCGACATCCCGGCCGCGCTGGCCCGGACATTCAGCGCGATCGCGGCCCTCGACGCCCTCAAGGAGAAGGTCGGCCCCAACGAGGTCTTCCCCCTCGGGCACGACCTCTACCGGATCCTCGACCACCTCACGGGCAACGACCACTCGGGCTGTTCGAGCGCGCCGTCGGTCTCGGACTACGGCAGGGGGGCCTGAGCCATGCGCTGGTACACCGAGACGCCCTTCCGCATGACGCCGCCCCTCATGGCCGTGGTCGTCCCTGAGGAACAGCGGTCCCTGCCGCATTCCCTATGGGTAGGCCAAGCCCCCGGCCCGATCGCGAGGGAGGCTCTCGAAGCGATCGGCCTGCCTTCGGACGGCGACGAGATCCGCATCGAGGCCAGGGGCGACGTCGTCACCGTCAACCGCGCGAGGGTGACGCAGGGCGACGCCGTGATCGTCTACTGCGCCTGGCACTGCACCCCGAACGATTTCCGCGAGGACCCGTCCGAGGAATTCGTCCACCAGGTGCGCCACGCCATCACCGTTCGTCTCGGCATCGAGAGGCAGCTTCAGGGGTTGAGGGCATGAGCGAGAGCATCGACGTCTCCGGTCGCCGGATCCCCTTGAGGCGCACGGCCTTGCCTGAGGTGGTCCAGCGCATGGCGCGGGGCATCGAGCTCACCACGGAGGTCGAGGTGACCTACCGGAGCATGAGCCCACTCGTCTCGATGCTGGCCGGGCTCCAGGAGGCCGGCCCCAACCGCAAGGCGCGCCGGGCAGCCGAGGCCAAGGCACGGAGGCGAGCATGATCGAGCAGCGACCGTTGGAGTGGTGGGCCAAGCGGGCCGAGGTCGCTGATGACGGGTACGTCACCGCTGGCGTGCCAGGGCGAGGCCCGAACCTGTGGGATCGCCTGCAACACGGCGTGTCGACCCTGAAGGAATCGGCACCGGATCCCGCGGCGGTCGACGCCATGTCGCCGGGCGCCGTGTTCGCGGCGATGGTCGACCTGGCCCTAGCGCGGCAGCAGGAGCTTCGATCGGCCGAGCTCCGACGCATGCTCGGGTGCTGGGTCTCGGAGCTGGAGCCGTCGTTCGTCATCCGCCACGACGGCCACCTCGCCGGCCTCACGATCGACGGCGCCCGAAACCCGGACGGGACCACG
This sequence comes from Methylobacterium sp. WL120, assembly GCF_008039465.1. Lineage (NCBI taxonomy): Bacteria > Pseudomonadati > Pseudomonadota > Alphaproteobacteria > Hyphomicrobiales > Methylobacteriaceae > Methylobacterium > Methylobacterium sp. WL120. The sequence goes on from NZ_VRUT01000080.1 coordinate 6,876, forward strand.
CCCCTCTACGTGCTGTCCCAGTACGTCGACCCGGCGGACCCGTACGGATCGCGGGAAGCCGGGCATGGTGTCGAGGCGACCTGGTACGTCCCGGGCGACAAGGTCGAACTGGATCTCAGGCCATGAAGCAGGCCACGATCGACGAGCTCGCCCGCGGGGCGACGCGGACCGTCGAGCGCATCATCGCCGCCGATCCCGGGGACGGCCCGGCCGAGCGGGAGTCCCGAATTCGGGACGCGCTCGCCCTGTGGATCGAGCACGCCGTGAAGCGCGAGGTCCACAACGACCGCCGGCGCGTGGGGAGGACCCGGGCATGATCCACGGATCGCTGCAGGTCCTCGTCATCTGGACGGTGTTCGCCCTGCCGCTGGGGACCGCCGTCGGCCTGGCGATCGCGTGGGGCGACAGCTGAGGCGGAGGCCGTTTGGGGCTGCGACAAAGGGCTGAGCTCAGATTTCGCTTTGTTGAGGGCCATAACAAAGCGAAATCGAGCGAAGCCCTTTGTTAGAACCCAGTTTTCGGGCCTAAACGCACGGAAAACACGTCTTACGATGCTTTGTAGCGGCACTAAGTCGACTTAAGGCACCGAAAACGCCGCTTTACCGCTGTCTTGGCGGTCTAACAAAGCGAAAACTCGGATTTCACTTTGTTTTTGGCCTTAACAAAGCGAAATCCGGCCTGAGCCCTTTGTTCTGGGGCCTGAAACCTTGTGAATAGCCCCTCAAAGCCTTTGTGGAGGCTCCGTCGAGGTCGTTTGCTCGCTTTGTCGGGCCTTTCCGGGTCTTGGACCGCCCAAAAGGGCCTTCCGACAAAGCGAAAGTTACCGAAGCCCCTTTCCGAGCGGCAGTGATGATTAAAAGTTTAGGCGTTGTATTCATCCGGTCCGAACCATAGCGATCCGGGTTCGATGCAAAGAAAAGCCGTGATGTGTCGAATTATCTGCTTGGGCCGCTAAGGTTCGTGCAAGGATCTGTGCTTATATCGGAAGGCCTCCCGGCAGTGGTGCCGGCAAAGAGGCAAACCGATGGAACCCTTCTCCCAAGAACAGCTCGGCGTGATGTACGCCGAGGCCACGGCCTTCAACGAAGAGGTCGAGAAGTTCCGCCAGAACGGCGGCAACCCCGCCGACGTCTATAACGACGTCTACGACGACGCGGGGATGGTCTTCGCGATCTGGCGCAAGAAGCGCGGCGGGTACAGCTACATGCTCGTGAAGGGCCTCGGGCTCTGTGAGCGCATCATCGCGACCGGCATCGCGGAGCCGGTGGGGCAGCTCGCGCATGCCGTCCCGTCGGCGGCGTCCGCGATGATGATGGCCGCGATGTTCGACCGGAACCCCTACGCGCGCTGGGTCTACGCCACCCGGCACGACGGTGTCCGTGTCCTCGGCCTGGAGTGATCCGCCGCGACCGGAGGCGGGACGGCCGACCCGCCATCGCGTGCGGAAGCGCACGCGATGGTGGCGGGCGTGACCTGGAACGGGACACGCGGGGGGTGGCAGCCTCCACTTGCGACGTCACAGCCGGACTGGGCGAACCACCCGCGAGGTCATGAAACCCGCCGGGTGCACCAACTGGTAGGCGCTGTCGCCTTCACCCTGCCGGGGGTCTCCCGGGCGGGGTTTTCGCACGTTTCGGCCCCAGTTACGGCCCCACAGCAAAAAGCCGCCCGGAGGCGGCTTTGCTAAGTCGTTGTAATTGTCCGTGAAAATTGGAGCGGGCGAAGGGATTCGAACCCTCGACCCCAACCTTGGCAAGGTTGTGCTCTACCCCTGAGCTACACCCGCTCACAATGCTGGTCCGCTGGAAACTCTCGTGCCCGGCGGCCCCGGCGGCGCTCTCTAAACACCATTCCAACCGGCGTTGCAAGCGCCCTCCGCGAGGATTTTTCCGCGCCGCCGGTTCTCACCAGAGGTCGGCGGGCGGAAGGCCGTCGCGGATCTCGCGCAGGCGCGCCACCGTCGCGCGGGTGGTCGCGTCGGGGAGCGCGTCGAGGGCGAAGAAGGCGCAGGCCGCGATCTCGCGGTCGGGCCGCTTCTCGCCGAGCACCGTGAAGGCCGGGGCGACGTAGAGGGCGACGTGGTCGCGCGGCGACGCCGCGCGGTTGCGATAGAAGCCGTGCAGGCGCAGCGCCGCCCCCGGGGCGAGGGCGATCTCGGCCTCCTCGCGAAACTCGCGCGCCATCGCCTCCGGCGCGGTCTCGCCGCGCTCGACGCCGCCGCCGGGCAGCTGCCAGCCGGTGACGTAGGTGTGGCGCACGAGGCAGACGCGGCCTTGCGGGTCGAAGGCCGCGCCGCGGACGCCGAGCGTCATCCCGCGGGTCGCCAGCGCGCCGAGGTGGAACAGGCGGCGCGCCAGCGGCCGGTCGAGGAGCTTCGTCATCGGCGGGGCCCGGCCGCTCAGGCCACGTCCAGGACGATCTCGCCGAGGCCCGCGACGGCGCCGACCATGCGCTCGCCCCGGCGCACCGGGCCGACGCCGGCCGGCGTGCCGGTGAAGATCAGGTCGCCGGGCTGAAGCTCGAAATAGGCCGAGAGGTAGGCGATCTGCTCGGGCAACGACCAGATCATGTCGGCGAGGTCGCCGCGCTGGCGCTCTGCGCCGTCGACCGAGAGGGTGATCGGCCCCCGCGCCGGATGCCCGATCGCGGCGGCCGGGTGGATCGGGCCGATCGGCCCGGAAAAGTCGGCGGCCTTGCCGAGGTCCCAGGGGCGGGCGAGCGCCTTGGCCTCGTCCTGAAGGTCGCGCCGGGTCATGTCGAGGCCGATGGCGTAGCCGTAGACGTGATCGAGGGCGGTCTCGACCGGGATGTCGCGCCCGCCGGTGGCGAGCGCGGCCACCAGCTCGATCTCGAAATGGTAGTTCTCGGTGCGCGGCGGAAAGGGGTGGTGCGTCGGCTCGGATCCGCAGGCCTGGAGCGCGTCGGCGGGTTTCATGAAGAAGAACGGCGGCTCGCGGTCGGGGTCCTTCCCCATCTCGCGGGCATGCGCCGCGTAGTTGCGTCCGACGCAGTAGACCCGGCGTACCGGGAAGTGGTCTTCGCTGCCGGCGACCGGCAGGGCGATGCGGGGCGGGTTCGGGATGACGGACAGCATGGCGTGCCTCGTGAGACAGGGGCGGGTCGTCGTTCGGGCATTCGGTAGACCGCGCGCCCGCTGCGGCTAGAGCCACGCCGCATCGCGTTGCGACGAGCCATGGCTCTAGGCCTTTGTTACAACGTGCTTTCTTTCGCCGAACCGGTGTCCACTTCGGCGGAAATCACTCTAGTCTTAGGCCAGCGACCGGTCCATGGCAGCCCGCAGCGTTTGCATCGCGGCCGCGTCCGCTCGAGAATCCCTGCCGAAGAATCGCCCATGACCGAACCCGCCCTCGCCCCGGCTCCTTCCGCCGACACCCTCCTCGAAGCCCTGCGCGCGCGCCTCGGGGCGGCCCACGTGCTCACCGCCCCGTCCGACCTCGACCCCTATCTCGTGGAGTCGCGAAAACTCTATCGCGGCTCGGCGCTCGCCGCCGTGCGGCCGGGCTCGACCGAGGAGGTCGCCTTCGTGGTCGAGGGCTGCGCGGCCGCCGGCGTCGCGGTGGTGGCGCAGGGGGGCAACACCGGGCTCGTCGGCGGCGGCGTGCCGCATGGCGGCGTGGTGCTGTCGCTGGCGCGGATGAACCGCATCGTGTCGCTTGACGCGGTAAATGCGAGCATCGTGGTCGAGGCCGGCGCGATCCTCGCCGACGTGCAGGATGCGGCCGACGCGGCCGGGCTGCTGTTCCCGCTCTCCTATGCCTCGCGCGGGTCCGCGCGCATCGGCGGGGCGCTGGCCTGCAATTCCGGCGGCATCGCCGTGCTGGCCTACGGCAACGCCCGCGACCTCGTCCTCGGGCTCGAGGTGGTGCTCGCCGACGGCCGGGTGTGGAACGGCCTGAAGGCCTTGCGCAAGAACAACGCCGGCTACGACCTCAAGCACTTGTTCGTCGGCTCCGAGGGCACGCTCGGCATCATCACGATGGCGGTGCTCAAGCTGTTCCCGAAGCCAGCCTCGCGCACGGTCGGCTTCGTCGGGCTGCCCTCGGTGCGGGTCGCGCTCGACCTGTTCGCGCGCCTGCGCAAGCGCGCCGACCGGGATCTCACCGCCTTCGAATTCATCCCGCCGGTCGGGCTCGACATGGTGCTGCGGCACATGCCCGGCACGGTGCGGCCGCTGGCCGGCGCGCACGGCGCCTACGCGCTGATCGAGCTCGCCTCCGCCCGGCCCGACGCCGACACCCGGGCCGAGCTCGAGGCGGCGCTCTCGGACGCGATCGAGGACGGGCTCGTCGAGGACGCGACCCTCGGGGCGAGCGAGGCGCAGAACCTCGGGCTCTGGGCGTTGCGCGAGCACCTCTCGGATGCGCAGGGCTACGAGGGCGGCTCGATCAAGCACGACGTGTCGGTGCCGCTGTCGCGGCTCGCCGACTTCGTCGAGCAGGCGAGCGCGGCCTGCGAGGCGGCGATGCCGGGCCTTCGCGTCTGCGCCTTCGGCCATGTCGGCGACGGCAACATGCACTTCAACCTCAGCCAGCCGGTCGGCATGGACAAGGCCGCGTTCCTCGGCGCCTGGGCCGACTTCAACCGCATCGTCCACGACATCGTGACCGCGATGGACGGCTCGATCGCCGCCGAGCACGGCGTCGGCCTGATCAAGCGCGACGAGCTGCAGCATTACGGCGACCCGGTCGCCCTCGACCTGATGCGGGCGATCAAGGCCGGCCTCGACCCGCAGGATCGCCTCAATCCCGGCAAGGTCGTCGCCCTGTCGTCCGACCCGCAGCCCGCCCTGCCCTGACGTTCCGCGTCGCGGACTGCCGAGGCGGGTGGAATTCCATTGTGCGACGCACCATCTGTTGCCATGATGCATGACGCATCGCGCCATAAATCGGCTCATCGGCCGGTCCAAGGTGCGACTCGCGACCGGCCGGAGTCAGGCCGGGAGCGTGCGGGTTTCCCTGCGTTAGCCGGGCGTTAACGGCTGAGGTTGCGTTTGGAACGTGGACCTCGGTCGCGCGGCCGGCAGCAGGGTCCGGCACTTGCTTGGGCCAGCGGCGGGTCTTCGCAGACGCGAAGACGGCGGCCGGCCCGCGATGTGACGTTTCAAGGAGACGATCGAGATGCCCACCTCTCAGGCCCGCGTGCAGACCGCCGAGGCGAGCCGCTACCTGCAGCAGCTCTGCCGCCACTGGAGCCACAAGTTCCCGGTGTCCGCGACCCCCGAGCACGGCACCGTGCCGTTCGGCGAGGACCGGGTCTGCACCTTCGACGCCGAGCCCGACGCCCTGTTGATGCGGATCGCCACCTCCGATCCCGCCGGGCTGACCCGCCTGGAGAACGTCGTCTCCGATCACCTGATGCGCTTCGCCTTCCGCGAGAGCCTCGGCGAGATCACGTGGTCGCGCGCCGCCTGAACCGGTCGCGCACCGCCTGATCTGGTCGCGCACCGCCTGATCCGTTAGACCCCGCACCGATCTTGCAGGGCTCCATCCTGCACGACAGGATCGGACGTCACGGGAAAGGGTCGCGATGAACGCGCATGCTGAGCCGCCGGTCGTGGGATCGACGCACGGGGAGCGGCTCGACCGGCTCGCCACCGTGGCCGTCCGGGTCGGCCTCAACCTACAGCCCGGGCAGGAACTGGTCCTGACCGCGCCGCTCGAGGCGTTGCCGCTGGCCCGCGCCATCACGGCGGAGGCCTACCGGGCCGGCGCCTCCCTGGTGACCACGCTGCTCGGCGACGACGTCGCGACGCTCGCGCGCTTCGCGCATGCCCCCGACGCCGCCTTCGACAAAGCCGCCGGCTGGCTCTATTCGGGCATGGCGGAGGCCTACCGCAACGGGGCCGCCCGCCTCGCGATCAGCGGCGACGACCCGTCGCTGCTCTCGGCCCAGGACCCGGAGAAGGTCGCCCGCGCCAACAGGTCGCGCTCCAAGGCCTACGTGCCGGCGCTGGAACTGATCGCCAACTTCGCCACCAACTGGACCATCGTCTCGGCGGCGACCCCGGCCTGGGCGCGCACCGTGTTCCCCGACCTCCCCGAGGCGGAGGCCGTCGCCCGGCTCTGGGACGCGGTGTTTTCCGCCTCCCGCGTCGACGGCCCGGACCCGGTCGCCGCCTGGAGCGCGCACAACGCCCACCTCCACGCGCGCAAGGACTTGCTGAACGGCCACCGCTTCTCGGCGATCCGCTTCCGCGGGCCCGGCACCGACCTCACCGTGGGGCTGGCCGACGACCACGAATGGTGCGGCGGCGCGGCGACCTCGCGCAGCGGCATCACCTGCAACGCCAACATCCCGACGGAAGAGGTCTTCACCACGCCGCACCGGGCACGCGTCGACGGCCACGTCACCAGCACCAAGCCGCTGTCGTACCAGGGCACGCTGATCGAGGGCATCCAGGTGCGCTTCGCCGAAGGCCGCATCGTCGAGTCGGCGGCGACCCGCGGCGGCGACGTGCTTGCCCGGGTGCTGGACACCGACGAGGGCGCCCGCCGCCTCGGCGAGGTCGCGCTGGTGCCGGCCTCCTCGGCGATCTCGGCCTCCGGGCTCCTGTTCTACAACACGCTCTACGACGAGAACGCCGCGAGCCACATCGCGCTCGGCCAGGCCTACTCGAAGTGCTTCGTGGGCGGCGGCGCGGACTTCTCCGAGGACGACCTCGCGGCGCGCGGCGCCAACCGCAGCCTGATCCACATCGACTGGATGATCGGCTCGGGCGAGGTCGACGTGGACGGCGTCGGCGCCGACGGGCAGTCGGTGCCGGTGATGCGCCGGGGCGAGTGGGCCTGACGGCCAAGTCCGATCCGTCACGGCGCGGGATGCACGGCCGAAAAAAACCGATTAAGACGGCGCCATGGCAGCACATTCCCCGGCCGGACACCCCCATCGCGACGCAAGCGGCCGCCCGCTCGTCGCCGTCACCGGGCTCGGCATCGTCTCCTCCCTCGGGCACGGCCAGGACGCGACCTGGACCGCCCTGACGCAGGGGCGATCCGGCATCCACGCGATCGCGCGCTTCCCCACCGACGGCCTGCGCACCCGCATCGCCGGCACGGTCGACTTCCTCGACACCGACCCGCTGGTCGCCCCCGCCCTATCCGAGCGCTTCGCCCGCGTGGCGGCCGAGGAGGCGGTGGCGCAGGCTGGCCTCGGCTCGGCCGGCGACTTCCCCGGCGCGCTGTTCATCGCGGTGCCGCCGGTCGAGATGGAGTGGCCGCAGCGCAAGGCCCTGGCGGAGGCCTGCGGCGGCGACGGGCCGGTGACCTATGCCGGCCTGCAGCAGGCGGCGGCGTCCCGCAGCTTCGACGCGTGGCACGACCTCTTCATCTTCGGCACGGTGGCCGACCGCATCGCCGAGCGCTTCGGCACCAAGGGCTCCCCGATCTCGCTCTCCACCGCCTGCTCGTCGGGCGCCACCGCGATCCAACTCGGCGTCGAGGCGATCCGCCGCGGCGAGATGCAGGCGGCGCTCTGCATCGGCACCGACGGGTCGGTGAACCCGGAATCGCTGATCCGCTTCTCGCTGCTCTCGGCGCTCTCGACCCAGAACGATCCGCCGGAGACGGCCTCGAAGCCGTTCTCGAAGAACCGCGACGGCTTCGTCATGGGCGAGGGCGCGGCGGCCCTAATTTTGGAGGACGCGGCCTCGGCCGTGGCGCGCGGCGCGAAGATCCTCGGCTACGTGCTCGGCTGCGGCGAGAAGGGCGACGGCTTCCATCGCACCCGCTCCAGCCCCGACGGCGCGCCGATCATCGCGGCGATCCGTGCCAGCCTCGACGACGCCGGGATCGGGCCGGAGGCGATCGACACCGTCAACGCCCACGGCACCTCGACCCCCGAGAACGACCGCATGGAGGCGATGGGCCTGATGGCGGTGTTCGGGGAGGGCGCGGCGCGCATCCCCGTCACCTCGAACAAGTCGATGCTCGGCCACACCCTGACCGCCGCGGGCGCGATCGAGGCCGTGATCTCGCTGCTGACGATCCGGCACGGGCGCATCCCGCCGACGATCAACTACACCGTGCCGGACCCGGCGATCCCGCTCGACATCGTCACCGCGGCGCGCGACGTGCCGGTCTCCCGCGTGCTCTCGAACTCGTTCGGCTTCGGCGGGCAGAACACCTGCCTCGTGCTCGGCTCCGAGCCCGCATGACCGCGGAAGCCAACGCGGAACGCCGCGTCCTCGTCACCGGCGGCGCCTCGGGGCTCGGCGCGGCGATCGTGCGGGCGGTCGCCGCCGCCGGCCACGGGGTCGACTTCACCTACCGCGCCTCCCAGGCACCGGCCGAGGCGCTGCTCGCCGAGTTGCGCGAGCGCCATCCGGACGCGCGCTTCAAGGCGGTTTCGCTCGATCTCGCTGACCGCGGCGCCCTCGACGCCTTCTGCGAGGCGGCCGAGGCGGAGAGCTATTACGGCTTCGTGCACAATGCCGGCCAATCCTACGACGCGCTCGCCGCGATGCTCGACCAGGACCGGGCCGAGGCGCTGATGCAGGTCAACTTCTTCTCGCTGACGCGGATCGCCAAGAGCCTCGTGCGCGGCATGACCCGCGCGCGCGCCGGGCGCATCGTGGCGATCGGCTCGGTGGCGGCACTCCGCGCCAACACCGGCAACGCCGCCTACGCCGCGACCAAGGGCGCGCTGGTCGCCTATTGCCGGACGCTCGCGATCGAGTCGGCCAAGCGCGGCGTCACCGTCAACGTCATCGCGCCGGGCTTCATCGACACGCCGATGATGGCCGGCTACGCCGCCCACCGCGCCGGCATGGAGCGCCAGATCCCCGCCGGCCGCTTCGCCGACCCGGCCGAGGTGGCGGCGCTCGCGGCGTTCCTCTTGGCCGGCCCCGCCGCCTACGTCACCGGCGCGGTCCTGCCGGTCGACGGCGGCCTGACGGCGATGATGGGCGTCCACCGCTGACCATGCGCGCGTCCCGCCACGTCCCGGCCGCCCTCGCCGGCCTGCTGCTCAGCTTCAGCACGGGTGCCGTGCGGGCCGATCCGGTCCCCTACCGCGTCGACGGCCTGCCGCGGGGCGAGACGCTGAGCATCCGCGCCGAGCCAGACCCCTCCGCCGAGGTGGTCGGCGAGATCCGTGCCCGCGCGCTGGTCGCCGGCTGCACCAACGACACGCCGAGCCGCACCACGTGTTGCCGGGTCAAGGTCGGCCGGACCGTGGGCTGGGCGCGGCGACGCTATCTCGCGCCGGAATAAACCCGGCTTGATGCTCCGGCGCGAAACGCCGTGCTAAACCCCACCCCGCGCCCTCATCCTGAGGTGCCGGAGCGAAGCGGAGGCCTCGAAGGAGGCAACCGGGGATCGCTTCGCTCTCCGGAGGGCTCCTTCGAGGCCCGCCGACGCGGGCGCCTCAGGATGAGGGCGTGAATGGGATCGGCCGAGATCCGGATGGGGTCGGCCCAGCGTTTGAAAGTCATCCGATGCAAGCCCTGCAACTCTTCGGCGACCGCGACCTGCGCCTGACCGAGGTCGAGGCGCCCCCTCCCCCCGGCCCCGGCGAGGTCCGGGTCCGCGTCCGCGCGGTCGGCCTGAACTTCATCGACGTCTGGGGCTTTCGCGGCATGGCCTTCGCCAAGCGGCGCCTGCCGCTGACCGTCGGCGCGGAGGCCGCGGGCGAGATCGCCGAGATCGGCGAGGGCGTCGAAGGGCTCGAGGCCGGCGACAAGGTCGCGCTCTACGGCGCCATGACCTGCGGCCGATGCCGCGCCTGCCGCGAGGGTCGCGACAACCTCTGCGAGGATGTCGGCGGGGTGATGGGCTTCCACATCGACGGCTTCGCCCGCGAGTTCGTCACCATGCCGGCCCGGCTCGTGGTGAAGGTGCCCGACGCCGTCAGCCTCACCGACGCAGCCTGCGCCGGCATCGCCTTCGGCACCGTGCAGCACATGCTGTTCGACAACGCCAAGCTGGAACCGGGCGAAAGCATCCTGGTCCATGCCGGCGGCTCGGGGATCGGCACAGCGGCGATCCGCATGGCCAAGGCGATCGGCTGCACCGTCTACACAACGGTGGGCGACGACGAGAAGGGCGCCAAGGCCGCCGAGCTCGGCGCAGACCACGTCGTCAACTACCGCACCGAACGCTTCGAGGGCGAGGTCCGCCGCCTGACCAAGCGCAAGGGCGTGGACGTGGTGTTCGAGCATGTCGGGCCCGACACCTGGAACGGCTCGCTGCTCTGCCTCAAGCGCGGCGGCCGGCTCGTCACCTGCGGCTCGACCTCCGGCGTCTCGACCACCATGAATTTGATGCAGCTGTTCCAGCAGCAATACCGCATCACCGGCTCGTTCGGCTGCCGGCTCGCCAACATCGCGCAATCGCTGGACAAGATGGCGGCCGGCATCCGGCCCGTCGTCGACACGGTCTATCCTCTGGCGGATTTCGCGCAGGGGCTCGAACGGCTGGAATCGCGCAAGGTCTTCGGCAAGATCCTGGTGAGCTTCTGACGCCCTCCCCTCTCGCGACGAAATGATCTAAGCCCGCGGAATCTCCCGTGGGCGTTTCGTTCCGCGGCGCCTCCCGCCCTCCCCGCCTCGACGGGACGGCCCGCACCCAAGAGTGACCCGTTGCTGCGCCTCGCCCTGACCCTGAAGCGCAACCTGCCGCGGCTCGCGGGCTTCGCGATGCTGCCGTTGATCCGCACGGTATTCTGGCTGTCGCGCATCCTCGGTCCCGAGCGGGCGGGCGACGCCGGCGGCGCGCTGCTGCGCGCGATCGGGCCGTGGCTGCCCTCTCACCGGACCGCGCTCGCGAACCTGCGCGCCGCCTTCCCCGCCGCGTCCGGGGCCGAGATCCGAGGCATCGCGCGCTCCGCCTGGGACAACCTCGGCCGCACCGGCGCCGAATACGCCCACCTCGACACGCTGTTCGACTTCGACCCCGCCGACCCGGCGACCCAGCGCATGCAGGTCGAGGGCCTGGAGCACTTCCTGGCGTTGCGCGACGACGGCCAGCCGGGCCTGGTGTTCTCGGCGCATCTGGCGAACTGGGAGCTGCCGGCGATCTGCGCGGCGAAGTTCGATCTCGAGACCACGGCGGTGTTCCGCGCGCCGAACAATCCGGCCGCCGCCCGGCTGGTGCAGGAGGTGCGGCGCAAGACCATGGGGGGCTTGGCCGCCTCCGGCCCCGGCGGCGCCTTCGCGATGCAGGGCGTGGTCGAGCGCGGCGGCCATCTCGGTCAGCTGATCGACCAGCACTTCACCCGCGGCGTCGTGGTGTCGTTCTTCGGGCGTCCCTGCCTCGCGAACCCGCTGCTCGCCAAGCTCGCCCGCCATTACGATTGCCCGGTCCACGGCTCGCGCGTGGTGCGGCTGCCGAACGGCCGTTTCCGGCTCGAGCTGACCCCGCCCCTCGACCTGCCCCGCGACGCGGACGGGGCGATCGAGATCGCCGGCGCGATGCAGGCGATGACCACAATCGTCGAGGGCTGGGTGCGTGAGAATCCCGGCCAGTGGCTGTGGATGCATCGGCGCTGGCGCCCGAACATGCTGCCGAAGCCGCGCGTTCGGTCGGGCGGCGGGTCTCAAGCCAACGTGATTTCCCAGCCGGCGTCCGGTGCGCTCTCCTGAGGCGATGACGGAGACCCGCGTCCGTTCCCATGCGCCCGCCCGGCTCCGCGCCGTCATCGCGGCGCTGACCTTCGGCATGTCGTGCGGTCCGGCGGCGGCCGAGCCCTTGCGGGCGGTCGTCGAGCTGTTCACCAGCCAAGGATGCGCCGCCTGCCGTTCGGCCGACCCGGTGATCGGCGACCTCGCCCGCCAGCCCGGCATCCTCGCGCTCACCCTGCCGGTGACCTACTGGGACTACCTCGGCTGGAAGGACACCCTGGCCCAGCGCCCGTTCGGCGAGCGCCAGCACGGCTATTCCGGGGTCCACGGGGCGCGACAGATGTTCACGCCGCAGGCCGTCATCAACGGCTCCGCCTCGACCGTCGGCTCCGACCGTCCGGCGCTGGAAAAGCTGCTGCGCGAGTCGAGCGCCCGCGGCGGCCTCTCCGTCCCGGTCCGCGGCGAGGAGCGGGACGAGCGCATCGTGATCGAGATCGGGGCCGAGCCGGCGCCGAAGGCCGAGCTCAAGGGGGACGTCTGGCTAGTGCCGGTCCTGCGCAGCCGCCCGGTCGCGATCGGCGGCGGCGAGAACCGCGGCCGCACCGCGACCTACGTCAACGTCGTGCGCGGGATGCAGCGCCTCGGCCCCTGGACGGGCCAGGCGGTGCGGTTCGAGGTGCCCCGCGCAGCCGCCCGTGTCGGCGAGGCCGACGCCTGGGTCGTGGTGGTCCAGGGCTCGGCGGGCGGGCGCCCCGGCCGAATCTACGGCGCCGCCAAGGGGCCTGGCCTCTGAGGAGGCGACCTGCTCCGCAAGGCGGCGCCTGCCTCGTGGTCCGACAGGCGTTCGCGCGGCCCTAGGGGTCGAGCCCTTCGGCTATGCGGCGGCGGGCGCGCAGCTTTTCCATGCGCGACACCGAGAACACCGAGGCCTCGTAGAGCAGCAGCATCGGCAGGGCGAGGGAGAGCTGCGAGATCACGTCCGGCGGCGTCAGCACGGCGGCGGCGACGAAGACCAGGACGATCGCGTAGCGCCGCTTCTCGCGCAGGAACTTGGCGTCGATGATGCCGACCTGCCCGAGCAGGGTCAGGATCACCGGAAGCTGGAAGGCGATGCCGAAGGCGAAGATCAACGTCATGATCAGCGAGAGGTACTCGTCGACCTTCGGCAGCAGCGCGATCGTCGGCTCGCCCGCGACGCCGACCTGCTGCAGCGACACCGAGAACTTGATCAGCAGCGGCATCGCCAGGAAGAACACCACCAGCGCGCCCAGGATGAAGAACACCGGCGTGGCGACGAGGTAGGGCATGAAGGCCTTGCGCTCGTTCCGGTACAGGCCCGGCGCGACGAAGGCGTAGATCTGCGTCGCGATCACCGGGAAGGCGAGGAACGCCGCGCCGAAGACGCTGAGCTTGATGTTGGTGAAGACCTGCTCGAGGAAGTGGGTCGCGATGAGCTTTGCGTTCTCGACCCCGACGATCGAGACGTAGGGGTGGACGAGGATGTTGTAGATCTCGCGCGAGAAGAAGAAGCACCCGAAGAACATCACCACGAAGGCGATCAGCGACTTGATCAGCCGCGCGCGCAATTCGATCAGGTGGTCGAGGAGCGGCGCACGCGACGCCTCGATCTCGGCCTCGTCCGTCTGGTCGATCATCGCTTAATGGCCCGCGGCCGGTGCGGAGGGGGCCGGCCCGTGCGGCGCCGGCGCCGGATCGGGGGCCGGGCCGTAGGGGTCGTCGACGGAGCCGGGAACCGGGGGCGCCGCGGGGGCGGCCTCGATCTCGGGAGCGTGCTGGGCGGCGGGCTGGTCGAGCGCCTTCGGCACGTCGTAGGACCCGCCTGCGGAAGCCGGCGTCTCGCTTTCGGCCGCCTTCAACTGCGCCGTCGCGTCGACCAAGGTCTCGGCGCTCGGCTTCGGCGCACGTGCCTCGACGGCGCCCTTCAGCTCGTCGCGGATGGTCTGGACCGGGTTGAAGCCGCCACTCGCGTTGCGCACCGTGTCGCGGATGCCGTCGACCTCCTTGCGGACGTCGTCGAGCTCCGCCTCGCGGATCGCCTCGTTGAACTGCATCTGGAACTCGCCCGCCATGCGGCGGACCTTCCGCGTCACCTGGCCCACGGTGCGCAGGGCCTTCGGCAGGTCCTTCGGCCCGATGACGATGAGGGCGACGCCGCCGATCAGCATCACCTCCCCCCAGCTCATGTCCAGCATGTCGTCGACGGTCCTGCAGCCTCGGACCCGTCGCCACGGCGCCGACGGGACTCGGGAAATGAGCCGTGCACCCTCTCGGGTGCGGGCCTCCTCAGACGGGCTTGCGCTCGCCTTGCGGCAGGTGGCTCGCGGGGATCGCGGTGCCGGGGCTGGTCTCGGCCGCATGCGGGATGGTGCGGACGGGCTCGGACGGGGCCACCGGCGGCGTCGCGGCCTGCGTCGGCGTCTCGTCCTCGGCCATGCCCTTCTTGAAGGCCTTGATGCCCTTGGCGACGTCGCCCATCAGGTCCGACACCTTGCCGCGTCCGAACAGCAGCATGACGATGACGGCGACGACGACCCAGTGCCAGATACTCATGCTGCCCATGGCAACCTCCTGCGCCACGAGCCACGCATCGTTACGAGACGTGTCCGCGACGGCCCATGTCCGCGGTGGAATTTCAGCCGGAACCTAGGGACCGCGCCGGGTTAACACAAGCGGTCAATCCCGCGCGGGAGGGGCGAACCCATGCGCGGCCGGCAACGGTCAGGCGGCCTGCGCCAGGGCCGCGGCGAATTGCGCGCGGGCGAGCTGGAGGTCGAAGCCGTCGCGGCCGTGGTCGAGCCGGGCGAGCGCGGCCTCGGCGCGGCGCAGGGCGTCGCCTTCCAGCGCCGGCGTCCCCTCGGCGACGGCGCGCATCTCGTCCGCGTCGCCGTTGCAATGGAGCGCCACGTCGACGCCGGCCGCGAAGGCCGCCTCCGCCCGCGCCCGGAACGGACCGGTCAGCGCGTGCATCGAGAGGTCGTCGGTCATCAGCAGGCCGTCGAAGCCGATCGCGCCGCGGATCACGTCGGCGATCACGGTCCGCGACTGGGTGGCGGGCCGGTCGGGGTCGATCTGCGTGAACACCACGTGGGCGCTCATCGCCATCGGCAGGTCGGCGAGCGCGCGGAAGGGCCCGAAGTCCTGGGCAGCCAGGGATTCGAGGCTGGCCTCGACGACCGGAAGGCCGTGATGGCTGTCGCAGGCGGCGCGGCCGTGCCCGGGGATGTGCTTCATCACCGGGAGCACCCCGCCGGCCATCAGGCCCTCGGCCACCGCCCGGCCGATCTCGGCCACTTGGCTTGGCGTCGTGGCGTAGGCGCGGTCGCCGATGATGTCGTGCGCGCCGGGCTCCGGCACGTCGAGGACGGGCGCGCAGTCGACGTTGATGCCGACTTCGGAAAGGTCGTGCGCCATCAGGCGCGCGCCGAGCCGCGCCATCGCGGTCGCCGCCCCGTCGAGCCGGCGGAAGCGTCCGCCCGCCGGATAGGCCGGCCAGTGCGGCGGCCCCATGCGCTGCACCCGGCCGCCCTCCTGGTCGATCAGGATCGGCGCGTCGTCCCGGCCGATCGTCGCCCGCAGCGACGCGGTCAGCGCACGGACCTCGTCCGGCGTGCCGATGTTGCGCTTGAACAGGATGAAGCCCCAGGGGCGCACATCCCGGAAGAAGGCGGTCTCCTCCGCCGACAGGGTCTTGCCGGCGCAGCCGAGGATGAGGGCACGGGAGGTCATCGGCGACGGTCTTCCCGGAAGGGGGGTGAAGTTGTCAGGACCCGTGAGCGGGCGAATCCGCCGGGAAGCGTCCGACGGGACCGCCCCGCGCCGCAAGCCCGAACCGTGGCCTCGGCTGGCGGCGGGGCCGGACGGCGGAGAAGTGTTGCGGCGGCGACTCAGGCGGACCGCCGACGGGTCGGCGGCCCAAGTTGCGGTTCAGATCGCATCAGTTCTTGGCGACGAAGCATTGGCCGCCGGCGCCCTGGAGCTCGGTGCAGAGGCTGGTGGCCTCGGCCTTGGCGAGCGGCCCGACGCGGACGCGGAAGATCGTCTTGCCGTTGACCTCGGCCTGGCGGATCAGCTCCGGCTTGCCGGCGAGCTGGCCGTACTTGCCCTGCATCTCGCGGAACGCGGCCTGCGCATCCTTGGCGCTGGTGCGCACGCCGAGCTGGACCGAGAACCCGCCGACGGCGGCGGTGCTGACGGTCGCCGTCGTGGCCGGAGCCTCGACGGGGGCGGAGGCCTCCGGTGCGACGGCGGCGACACGCTGGGGCGCCTTCGGTTTGGCCGGCTGCGGCACGACAGCAGCGGGCGTGCGCTCGGCGGCCGGCGCCTGCACGGCGGCGGGCGGCGGCTGCTGGGTCACGGTCTGGG
>NZ_VRUT01000081.1:0-22709 GCF_008039465.1 Methylobacterium sp. WL120
GCTCCGTCGAGGGCGCGGCCGCCCGCGTCGGGCTGCAGGCCGAGCGCCTCGCCCTGGTGCCGGCCGAGACGGTGTTCGGCAGCTTCCCGCGCTCGCTGCGCGAGACCGCCCGCGAGCAGGGCCGCGAGATCGACCTCACTGTCCGCGGCCTCGACCTTCCCGTCGACCGCGGCATGCTGCAGGCCCTCAAGGATCCGGTGCTGCACGCCCTGCGCAACGCCTTGAGCCATGGCGCGGAACCGCTCGCGGTCCGGCGGGTGGCGGGCAAGCCCGACGCGGCCGCGATCGAGTTCGAGGTCGCGATCCGCGGCGGCCGCCTCGTCGTGTCTGTGGCCGACGACGGGCCGGGTCCCGACCTCGCCGCGATCGAGGCGACGGCGCGCCGCCGCGGACTGCTCCGGCCCGAGGACCCGGCCGACGCGCAGACGCTCCTGGCCCTGGTGTTCGAGCCGGGCTTCTCGACCGCCGGAGCGGTGGACGCCCTGTCCGGTCGCGGCTTCGGCCTCTCGGTGGTCGCCGACGCCGCCCGCGCGCTGCAGGGCGTCGTCCGGCTCGAAGCCCGCGAGCCCTGGGGCAGCGTCCTCACCATCGCCGCACCGCTCTCGGCGGCACGCCGCGCGATGCTCCTCGTCGAGGCGGGCGGGGCGACCTATGCGCTGCCCGGAGCCGCGGTGGAGCGCCTGCTGCGACTCCACCAGTCCACCCTGCCCCGGGCGATGGGGCGCCCGGTGCTGCGGGTCCCGAACCCCTCCGGTACCGAGGAGACCTTCCCGATCGTCGCGCTGGGTGAGATCCTCGGCGGCGGCGCGTCCGCGAGCCCGCACCTCACCGCGATCCTGGTGCGGGCCGGCGGGCGCCGGTTCGCGCTGTCCGTCGACGCGCTCCGCGACGTGCGCACGCTGCTCGTGCTGCCGGCCCCGCCGGTCGGCGGCGATTCCGGCCTCGTCGCCGGCACCGTCGTGCTGCCCGGCGACGTGCCGGCCCTGGTGCTCGATCCCGACGGGCTCGCCGCCCGGGCGGGCCTCGTCGGCGCGGCGGCGTCGCCGGTCGACTCCGCCGCAGGACCCGGCGGAACGTTGGGGGAGGCGCCACGTTCGAAACACCGCGCGACCATTCTCGTCGTCGATGACTCGATCACCACCCGCACCTTGGAGAAGGGCATCTTGGAAGCCGCCGGCTATCGCGTGGTCGTGTGCGTCGACGGGCAGGACGCCCTCGACCGCCTGCACGCCGACATCGAGGTCTTCGACCTCGTGCTCGCCGACGTGGAGATGCCGCGGCTCGACGGCTTCGGCCTGCTCGGCGCGATCCGTGCCGAGAGCCGGTTCGCACGCCTGCCGGTGGTGCTGATGACCTCGCGCGGCGACGCAACCGACGTCGCCCGCGGCCTCGATCTCGGCGCCGACGCCTACCTGACCAAGCAGAAGTTCGACCAGCGCCAGCTCCTCGACACGATCGGGCAGCTGCTGTGAGCGATCCGGTCCGCGTCATGCTCGTCGAGGACAGCTTGGTGGTGCGCGAGCTGCTGCGCCACATCCTCTCGCGCGATCCGCGCCTGGCCTGCGTCGCCGCCGTCGCGTCGGGGGAGGAGGCCCTGTCCGCGATCGACGGCGTCCGGCCCGACGTGATCTCGATGGACATCCGGCTGCCCGGCATCGACGGGCTGGAGACCACCCGTCGCATCATGTCCGAGCACCCGACGCCGATCGTGGTGATCGCCGACGCGGTCGAGGATTCCTCGCTGCGCATCTCGATGAACGCCCTGCGGGCCGGCGCGCTCTCGGTGGTCGAGAAGCCGGTGGCGACGACCCATGCCGGCTATGACGCGGTGGCCGGCGAGATCTGCACGCAACTGCGCATCATGGCGCAGGTCCCGGTGATCCGCCGCCGCCCGATCGGCACCGAATGGCTCGGGCGCAGCCCGGCGACGGCGATACTCGCGTCCGCGGCGTCCCTGCCGCCGACGGTGCTGGCGATCGCCGCCTCGACCGGCGGCCCGCCGGCCCTCGCCCGGGTGATCGGCGCCCTGCCCGAGACGTTCCCGCTGCCGGTGCTGGTCGTCCAGCATATGGGTGCGGCCTTCATGGACGGGTTCGCGAGCTGGCTCGACGGCGTCGTTCCGATGCCCGTCTCGGTCGCCCGCGACGGCGAGCGGGCCGAGCCCGGCCGGGTCTACGTCGCGCCGGGCGACCGGCACCTCGAATACGGGCCCGGCCGGACCTTGCGCCTCCTCGACAGCCTGCCGGTCTCGGGCCAGCGTCCGGCGGCGACCGTGCTGTTCCGCTCCGTCGCGCGTCAGGCCGGCGCCTCGGGGCTCGGCGTGCTGCTCACCGGCATGGGCGAGGACGGGGCGCTCGGCCTCCTCGACATGCACGCCGCCGGCGCGCAGACGGTGGCCGAGCACGAGAGCACCGCCGTGGTCTACGGCATGCCGGCGGCGGCCGTGCGCCTCAAGGCCGCCCGCGCGGTCCTGCCCCTCGACCGCATCGCCGCCCACCTCTTGCGGCTCGCCATGCCTCCTGCCATGCCCGCCACCTCGCCCGGCGCCTGGCCGGACCGGCCAGCATGAACGCCGATGCCGCCACCGCGACGGAGCCCGCCCGCATCCTCCTGGTGGAGGATTCGGAGACGCAGGCGCTGGAGCTGCGCCTGCTGCTGGAGAGCCATGGCTTCCGGGTCGAGCGCTGTGCCACCGCGGAGGCGGCACTGGATCACCTCAACCACGGCCTGCCCGACCTCGTCGTGGCAGACTACCACCTGCCCGGCATGAACGGCGACGAGCTGACGCGCCAGCTCCGGCTGTCGCTGCGCACCCGCGCCCTCCCCCTGCTGATGCTCACCGGCGCCCGCGACGGCGAGCGGCAGGGCCTGGAGAGCGGCGCCGACGCCTACGTCGCCAAATCCGGCGACCGCGACCTGCTGATCCTGCGCATCCGTGCCCTGTTGCGCGAGCGGCTCGGCAGCGTGGCGCCCGGCGCCGGGGAGACGCCGTCGGCGGCGGCCTTCCGGCGCGGCCGCGTGCTGGTGATCGACGGCAGCGCCACCTACCGCACCTTCCTGGCCGGCCTGCTCAGCCAGGACGGACACGCGGTCACCGTCGGCGCGGGGGCGGAGGAGGCGCTCGCCGCCCTCGACGCCGAGGGCGAGGCGACGGCCTTCGACTGCGTCACCGTCGATCTGCTCGGGCCGACCTTCGACGGCCTCGCCCTGTGCCGCACGATCGACCAGCGTCGCGGCGCCCGGGTCGCGGGTGCCGGCTTCCATCTCGTCGGGATCGCCGGCAGCAACCCGCCCAAGGACTTCCTCGTCCAGGCCTACGCGGCCGGCGCGGACGACGTGGTCTCGAAATCCGACGCCGAGGTCCTGGCGCTGCGGGTGCGCGGGCTGGTGCGCCGCCGCTTCCTGGAGGAGGACGACCGCCGCATCGCCGGCGAGTTCGGCGCAAGGCAGCAGGCGGTTGAGCGGGCGCGCGCGGAAGCCGAAGCAGCCGAGGCCCGCGCGCGGCTGGCCGACGCGCTGGAGCGCGCCAACGCCGACCTTGCGCTCGCCAACCGCAAGCTCACCGACGCCCAGGCTAAACTCGTCCAGGCCGCCAAGATGGCCTCGCTCGGCGAGCTCGTCGCCGGCATCGCCCACGAGATCAACAATCCGCTGGCCTTCATCCTCGCGCATCAGGGCACCGTCGAGCGGGTGCTCGCCGCGTTGCCGATGCCCGAGACCGACCCTGCGGCGCAGAAGGGGCTCGCCAAGGCGCGCGACCGCGTCGGCGCGATGCGCATGGGCCTCACCCGCATCCAGGATCTCGTCCTGAACCTGCGCAAGTTCTCGCGGCTTGACGAGGGCGAGCGCTCGCTGGTCAACGTGCCCGAGGCGATCGAGACCGTGCTCGCGCTGATCCAGCACAAGCTCGGCGGACGCATCACCGTCGAACGCACCTTCTCGGGCCGGCCCGAGATCCACTGCACCCCTGCCCTGCTCAACCAGGTGGTGATGAACATCCTCGGCAACGCCGCCGACGCGATGCCCGAGGGCGGGCAGATCCACGTCGTCACCGAGACGACCCCAGAGACCGACCTGATCCGGATCAGCGACACCGGCCCGGGGATACCCGAGGACCTGCGCGAAAAGATCTTCGAGCCGTTCTTCACGACGAAGCCGGTCGGAGCCGGCACGGGCCTCGGCCTCGCGATTGCCTACAGCGTGGTTCAGGCGCATAGCGGCTCGCTCACGGTGGAGACGGCTCCCGGAGGCGGGGCCTGCTTCGTGATCGGGATTCCGAGGCAGACGGCGACCGTATGACCAGAGGCACGATCCTGGCCGTCGACGACGAGCCGGACATCCTGATCGCCCTCGAGGACCTGTTCGAGGACACCTACCGCGTCGTCACCACGACGAAGCCCGCGGACGCCCTCGCCATCCTGCGCGACGACCCCGACATCGCCGTCGTCCTTTCCGACCAGCGCATGCCGGGCATGGCCGGCGACGCGATGCTCTCCGAGATGCGCGGCTTCCACGAGGCCCAGGCGATCCTACTCACCGGATACGCCGACATCTCCGCCGTGATCGGCGCGCTGAACCGGGGCGGCATCAGCGGCTACGTCGCCAAGCCGTGGGACGCGGACCTGCTGCGCGGCACCGTGCGCAACGCCTTCGAGCGGCATGCCCTCGGGCGCGAGCTCGCCACCGAGCGGGCCCTGCTGCGCGGCCTCCTCGACCATTCCGACGACGCGATCTCGTTCAAGGACGCGGAGGGGCGCTTCCTGCGCCTCAACGCGCAGAAGGCCGCGCTCCTCGGCCTCGACGTGGCGACCTGCCTCGGCCGGAGCGAGGCCGAGCTGGCCGTCGCCCGCGCCGACGAGAGCGCCGAGGCCGACGCCGCCGCGATCCGCTCGGGCGAGGTCGGCGACGTGGTGTCGGCGGAAGGGCCGCTCGGCGCCGAACGCTGGAGCCACGTGGTCCGCGTGCCGATCCGCGGGCCGTCCGGCGGGGTCGCACACCTCGCCACGATCGAGCGCGACATCACCGAGCAGAAGGGGTTCGAGGCGCGCCTGCGCCAGTCGGACAAGATGCAGGCGCTCGGGACCCTGGCCGGCGGCATCGCGCACGACTTCAACAACCTGCTGACCGCGATCCTCGGCAGCCTCGAACTCGCCGCCCCCAAGGTGCAGGAGCAGCCGCGCGTGCTGCGCCTGATCGAGAACGCCCGGGGTGCGGCCGAGCGCGGTGCCTCGCTGACCAAGCGCCTGCTGAGCTTCAGCCGCGCTAACGACCTGCGCGCCCGGCCCACCGACGTGAACGCCCTGGTCGAGGGCATGTCGGCACTGCTCTCGCGCAGCCTCGGCGGCCTCGTCGCGGTCGAGACCCGTCTCGGTGCCGACCTCGGCCCCGCCCAGGTCGACCCGGACCAGCTCGAACTCGCGATCCTGAACCTCTGCATCAACGCCCGCGACGCCATGCGCGAGGGCGGCACCATCGTCGTCGAGACCGAGGCCCTGACGATCGAGGACGACCCGGACCTCAGCCGCGGCGCCTATGTCGGCGTGTCGGTCAGCGATTCCGGCGAGGGCATACCGCCCGAGATCCTGGCGCGGGTCTGCGAGCCGTTCTTCACCACCAAGGCCGTCGGCCAGGGCACCGGCCTCGGCCTCGCGATGGTGTTCGGCCTCGCCCAGCAATCGCACGGCCGCCTGCGGATCGAGAGCCGCGTCGGGCACGGGACCCGCGTCGACCTCGCCCTGCCGGAGGCCTCGGCTTTCGTGGCGGCCGAGGAAGCCGACACCGCGAGCGCGCCTGTCGCCGCGCGGGCGGCCGCGATCCTGGTGGTGGACGACGACGCCGAGGTCCGCCACGTCACGGCGTCGTTCCTCAACGGCTTCGGCTACGACGAGATCGAGGCCGCGGACGGGGCGGCCGCGCTCGCACTGATGGAGCAGCGCCGCTTCGACCTCGTCGTCGCAGACCTGGCGATGCCCGGCATGACCGGCGTCGAGCTCGCCGCGGAAGTCCGCAGCCGCTGGTCCGAGGTGCCGGTGCTGATCGTGACCGGGCATGCCGAGGCCGTCGAGATCCCGCACGACCTGCCGGTGCTGACGAAGCCGTTCCAGTCGGCCGAGCTCGCCCGCCGCGTCTCGTCCCTGCTCGACGGAAGCCACGGCGCTTGAGCGGAACGCCGGGCGCCAAACGAAAAAGGCGGCCCTAAGGCCGCCTTTCGATCGATCTTGACTGCGATGCCGCCGATCAGGCCGCTTCGCTCTCGCCACCCAGCACAGGGCCGGAATCCTTGCCGCGGGCCGTCACGTCGCGATCGACGAACTCGATCACGGCGAGCGGGGCGTTGTCGCCCTTGCGGAAGCCAGCCTTCATGATGCGGCAGTAGCCGCCTGGACGGGCGGTGTAGCGCGGACCCAGCACCGTGAAGAGCTTCTTCACCATGTCGTGGTCGCGGATCTGCGACATCGCCAGACGGCGGGTGTGGACGCTGTCGATGCGGCCGAGCGAAATCAGCTTCTCGATGACCGGACGTAGGTCCTTGGCCTTCGGGAGCGTGGTGATGATCTGCTCGTGCTTGATCAGCGCGGCGGACATGTTGGCGAACATCGCCTTGCGGTGCTCGGTGGTGCGGTTGAAACGACGACCGCGAAATCCGTGACGCATGTGCTTGGCCCTTCTTTATGTGTCCGGCCGCCGTGCCACGGTACGGCCGGATGCCCCGTGAGCGGGGCGTCTTCGTTGGTCCGCATGACCCTGCGGCGGGATTCTTCTTTTCGACGGTCCCGACCCGGCGGCGACGCGCCGCCGGGTCGGGACCGAACCGGCTTCGGTTCAGTAGTGCTCTTCGAATCGCTTGGCGAGATCCTCGATGTTCTCCGGCGGCCAGCCGGGGATGTCCATCCCGAGGTGCAGGCCCATGCCGGCGAGCACTTCCTTGATCTCGTTGAGCGACTTGCGGCCGAAGTTCGGGGTGCGCAGCATCTCGCCCTCCGACTTCTGGATGAGGTCGCCGATGTAGACGATGTTGTCGTTCTTCAGGCAGTTCGCCGAACGGACCGAGAGCTCCAGCTCGTCGACCTTCTTGAGCAAAGCCGGGTTGAAGGGCAGCTGCGGCGCGAGCGGGGCGGCCTCCTCCTTGCGGGGATCCTCGAAGTTCACGAACACCTGGAGCTGGTCCTGGATGATGCGCGCGGCGTAGGCGAGCGCATCCTCCGGCGACACCGCGCCGTTGGTCTCGACCGTCATCGTCAGCTTGTCCTTGTCGAGATCCTGGCCCTCGCGGGTGGTCTCGATGCGATAGCTGACCTTGGTCACCGGCGAGAACAGCGCGTCCACCGGGATCAGGCCGATCGGCGCGTCTTCGGGGCGGTTCTGCTCGGCCGGAACGTAGCCCTTCCCGGTGGCGACGGTGAACTCCATCCGGATCTCGGCGCCGTCGTCGAGCGTGCAGATCACGAGGTCGGGGTTCAGGATCTGGATGTCGCCGACCGTGCCGATGTCGCCGGCGGTGACGAGGCCGGGGCCGGTCTTGCGCAGGGTCATGCGCTTCGGGGCGTCGGTCTGCGAACGGATGGCGATCGTCTTGATGTTCAGGACGATGTCCGTGACGTCCTCGCGGACGCCCGGGATCGAGGAGAACTCGTGCAGCACGCCGTCGATCTGGACCGAGGTCACGGCCGCGCCCTGGAGGGACGACAGCAGCACCCGGCGCAGGGAGTTGCCGAGCGTCGTGCCGAAGCCGCGCTCCAACGGCTCGGCGACGACGGTGGCGACCCGCTTCGGGTCGTCGCCGGTCGAGACCTGCAGCTTGTTGGGCTTGATCAGCTCTTGCCAGTTCTTCTGAATGACCACGATCCTACCTCTCCTGACGCACGAGCCCGCGACGTCCGGGTCCGCGCTTCGGCCGAACGATGCTGCCCCCAGCCCCGGTCGGTCCCTAAAATGATGGCTCCGGGCCTACGCCTCGTCGGCGACCCAGAGCTCCGGCACGAACCGGTATCCATCCCCGTCCCGCGCCACGAAGCCGACGGCCGGGAATTCGAGATGCGAGCCGGCGATGCGGGTGCCGTCGGCCGCGAGATCCGCGAGGATCGCCTTGCGCGTCGCCCGCGCCTGGTCGCCGTCGACATCGAAGCCGACGCCCGCCTCCGGTTGCTTGAACTGGATCGCGGGCAGGTGCACCACATCCGTGAACACCAGCAGCGACTTGTCCCCCGAAACGATCCGGAAGCCGCAATGGCCCGGCGTATGGCCGGGCAGGTGGACCGCCGTGATCTCCGGCAGCACCTCGCCGCCGGACTGCTCGCGCATCCGGCCGGCATAGGGTGCCAGGGCCTTGCGCGCGTTCTCGAAATACGGCTTGGCCCCGTCCGGCGCGGCGGCGAGCGCCGCGTCGGGGAGCCAGTGCTTCGCCTCGTCCGAATGCAGCACGATCTCCGCGTTCGGGTAGGCGGCCTTCCCGCCGGCGAGCAGGCCGCCGACGTGGTCGGGATGACAATGCGTGACGAGGATCGTCTCGATCTCGTCGGGGCTCACGCCGGCGACGGCGAGCGCCTCGGACACGCGGCCCATGGTCGGCGGACCGAACGCGCCGTAGCCCGTGTCGATCATCACCGGCTTGCGGCCGGGGCCGGTGACGAGGAACGCGTTGAGCGTCACCCGCGGCGCTTCGGTACGGAAGCCGGCCCGCTGCAGCGCGCCGGCCTCGTCCTTCGAGATACCCGTGACGAGATCGAGGGATCCCTGGAACCACCCGTCGTTGAGCACGGTGACCGTGAGGTCGCCGACGCCCCAGCGCTTGACGCCCGGAAGGATCTTCGAATTCGCCACGTGTGTCTCCGGCCTCCTCAGACGCGCCGACGCTTGCGCGGACGGCAACCGTTGTGCGGGATCGAGGTGACGTCGCGGATCGAGGTCACGGTGAAGCCCGCGGCCTGGAGGGCGCGGAGCGCCGACTCGCGGCCCGAACCGGGGCCGGAAACCTCGACCTCGAGGGTGCGCATGCCGTGCTCGGCGGCCTTGCGGGCGGCGTCCTCGGCGGCGACCTGCGCGGCGTAGGGGGTCGACTTCCGCGAGCCCTTGAAGCCCATGGCGCCCGAGGAGGACCACGAGATCGTGTTGCCCTGCGCGTCGGTGATGGTGATCATCGTGTTGTTGAACGAGGCGGCGACGTGCGCCACGCCCGAGACGATGTTCTTGCGTTCGCGCCGGCGGACGCGGGTCGGTTCCTTGGCCATCTGTGTCTCTCGTCCTTCAAGCGCACCCGTAATTCCAGGTGCTCGGGATGTTTTGGAGTTCAGCCGGGGCGCCTGCGGAGCACCGACCCGTCACGCCGGCATCCGATCGGGGACGCGCGGCACGATGAAACGGGGGCAGCGCGGCGCGCTGACTCCGAATGTCGAAAACTTACTTCTTCTTGCCGGCGATCGGCTTCGACTTGCCCTTGCGGGTGCGCGCGTTGGTGTGCGTGCGCTGGCCGCGGACCGGCAGGTTGCGGCGGTGGCGCAGTCCGCGGTAGCAGCCGAGGTCCATCAGGCGCTTGATGTTCATCGACACGTCGCGGCGCAGGTCGCCCTCGACGAGGTAGTCGCGGTCGATCGTCTCGCGGATCTGCAGCACCTCGGCGTCGGTGAGCTGGTTCACGCGGCGCTCGGCCGGGATGCCGACCTTCCCCGTGATCTCCTCGGCCTTCTTCGCGCCGATGCCGTGGATGTACTGGAGCGCGATGACGACGCGCTTGTTGGTCGGGATGTTAACGCCGGCGATACGGGCCAAGGTCATGCTCCATGTGGCGCGCGGGCGTCCGCCCGGGCCGTGTGATCGAGAAAGCGCGCGTCCGGTGGAGGCCGGCCCTTGCACGCCCGTCAACGACAAATCGGCCCGCGGCCGCCCCTTTAAGGGCACCTCGGACCAACGGCTGTGCAGACGAAGACCGGCCTGCTAGCGCGGGCCGATCCCGATGTCAACGGCAGGGACGATAA
Organism: Methylobacterium sp. WL120; assembly: GCF_008039465.1. NCBI lineage: Bacteria > Pseudomonadati > Pseudomonadota > Alphaproteobacteria > Hyphomicrobiales > Methylobacteriaceae > Methylobacterium > Methylobacterium sp. WL120. Next base: position 9,972 of record NZ_VRUT01000081.1, read on the forward strand.
GAAGCGCCGATCGGACCGGTGCCGAGGCGCCGGGCTTCGGTGTCCCGGCGGCGACGTCAGAAGCGCTGGCTGAACTGGCGGCAATAGCCGCCGTTGTCACGAAAGCCCGCCGGGCAGCGCCGAACGCAGGCTCCGGCCGCGAACTTCAACGGCGGCCGGCACATCCGGCCCGTCGTGCGCCGCTCGTATTGGTACGACTGCGCCGGGCCGGCGAACGCCGTCACCGGCGCGAGACCCACCGTCAACGTCAGAGCGGCGAGGAACGCCCGGGCCGAATGAGAGATCATGGTCGCGGGTCCTGGAGATAAGAACGTCAGGAGGTTACGCCTTCCCGATGCGACTCGAGGATCGTCATCAACGATTCCGTCACCGACCCGATCGGTGCCATGCCGTCCACCGTCTCGAGCATCCCGGCACGCTCGTAATAGGCCGAGAGCGGCGCGGTCTGGATGCGGTAGGCTTCGAGCCGGGAAGCGAACACCTCCGGCGTGTCGTCCTTGCGCACCGGCTGCCCGCGGGCCGCCGTCTCCTCGGCGCGCTTGGCGATGCGGCCGACCAGGGCCGCCTCGTCGACCTTGAACTCGATCACGGTCGAGAGCCGCAGGCCCTTTTCCTTCAGCATCACGTCGAGGGCCTTGGCCTGCTCGACGGTGCGGGGGAACCCGTCGAGGATGAAGCCGCCGCGCGCGTCAGGCTCTTCGATCCGGTCCGCGACGATCCCGACGACGATCGCATCGGACACGAGCCCGCCGCTCTCCATCACCGCCTTCGCCTGGAGGCCGACCGGGGTACCGGCCGCTACCGCGGCCCGCAGCATGTCGCCGGTGGAGAGCTGCGGGATGCCGAACCGCGCGACGATCCGCTCGGACTGTGTCCCCTTCCCCGCGCCGGGTGGTCCGAGCAGAATGATCCGCATTGGCGTTGTCCTCGTCCCTGCCCGTCTCTCAGGGCTCCGTGCCGTGCGGCGATGCCTTGGCGACATCGTTCCGCGTCGGGGTCGTCTTGTAGCGGCTTCCACCGGGCGGGCGAACGACAAATCGCCGTCCGCCCGTCATTCCGACGATTGTGTCTCTCGTGTCGCCGAACGGTGCCGCTCAGCGCCGCCGCTGGGTCGTCGAAGCGCCGCGCAGCTTGGCCTTCTTCACGAGGCCCTCGTACTGGTGCGCCATCAGGTGCCCGTGGATCTGGGCCACCGTGTCCATCGTCACCGAGACCACGATGAGCAGCGACGTGCCGCCGAACCCGAGGCTCGCCGAGGCGTAGGAGGCGATGATCTCCGGCACCAGGCAGACGAAGGTGAGGTAGAGGGCGCCGATCAGGGTGATGCGCGTCAGAACCTTGTCGATGAAGGCGGCGGTGCGCTCGCCCGGGCGGATGCCCGGGATGAAGCCGCCATGCTTCTTCAGGTTGTCCGCGGTCTCCTGCGGGTTGAACACGACCGCGGTGTAGAAGAACGCGAAGAAGATGATCAGCGCCGCGTAGAGCGCCATGTAGAGCGGCCGCCCGTGGCCGAGATAAGTCGTCACCGTCGACAGGAAGCCCGTGCCCTGGTTCGCCGAGAAGCTCGCCACGGTAGCCGGCAGCAGCAGCAGCGACGAGGCGAAGATCGGCGGGATCACGCCCGAGGTGTTGAGCTTCAGCGGCAGGAACGAGGTCTGGCCCTCGTACATTCGGTTGCCGACCTGGCGCTTCGGGTAGTTGATCAGAAGGCGGCGCTGGGCGCGCTCCATGAACACGATGAAGTAGACGAGGCCGATCGCGGCGACGCCGACGCCGAGGATCACCGCAGAGGACAGCGCGCCGGTGCGCGACAGCTCGAGCGCGCCGATGATGGCGGTCGGCAGGTGGGCGACGATGCCGGCGAAGATGATCAGCGACGAGCCGTTGCCGATGCCGCGCGAGGTGATCTGCTCGCCGATCCACATCAGGAACAGCGTGCCGCCGGTCAGCGTGATCACGGTGGAGGCGAGGAAGAACGGGCCGGGATCGATCGCCGCGCTCGAGCTCTGTAGCCCCACGGCGATGCCCCAGGACTGGACCAGCGCCAGCACTACGGTGAGGTAGCGGGTGTACTGGTTGATGACCTTCCGGCCGGACTCGCCCTCCTTCTTCAGCGTCTCGAGGCTCGGGATCACCGAGGTGAGGAGCTGGATGATGATCGAGGCCGAGATGTAGGGCATGATGTTGAGCGCGAAGATCGCCATGCGCTCCACGGCACCGCCGGAGAACATGTTGAACAGCCCGAGCACGCCGCCGGCTTGGCTCTGGAAGTTCCGCGCGAACTGCTCCGGATCGATGCCGGGGATCGGGATGTAGGTCCCGAGCCGGAACACCACGAGTGCACCCAAGGTGAACCAGATGCGCTTCTTGAGCTCATCGGCCTTGGCGATGGCACCGAAATTGAGGTTCGCGGCGAGCTGCTCGGCGGCTGAGGCCATGGCCTGTGTCCTGATGATGGGTCACGAGGGTGCCGCGGGGCATCCCTGAAAACGGGAGCGGCGGCCACATGCGAGGTCGCATGGGCCGCCGCTCGAGGCTTCGACTTAAGGGGTCGGTGACGGAGAGGCAACCGCGCTCAGGCGGTCGCCTCGCCCTTGCCGCCCAAGTCCTTGCCGCCCTTGCCGCGGACCGAGACGCCGGCGCCGTAGGCGACGACGACGCTGCCGCCGGCCTTCTCGACCGCTTCGACCGCCGACTTCGACGCCCGGGTCACCTCGAAGGCGACCTTCGCGGTGAGCTCGCCGACACCGAGCAGCTTCACGCCGTCACGGGGACGGGCGATGATCCCGGCCTGCACCAGGGCCTCGACCGTCACGGTCGCGGCGCCGTCGAGACGGCCGGCGTCGATCGCCTGCTGGACGCGGCCGACGTTCACCTCGTTGAGGTCGGTCGAGTACAGGTTGTTGAAGCCGCGCTTCGGCAGGCGACGGTGAAGCGGCATCTGGCCGCCCTCGAAGCCCTTGATGGCCACGCCGGTCCGGGCCTTCTGACCCTTCACGCCGCGCCCTGCGGTCTTGCCCTTACCGGAGCCGATGCCCCGGCCGACGCGCATCCGGTTCTTGGTTGCGCCTTCGTTGTCGCGGATTTCGTTGAGCTTCATCGCGCCCTCCTCAAGCCGCGTCGTCGAGGACGCGCACGAGATGCGCGACCTTTCGGATCATGCCGCGAACGGCGGGGGTGTCTTCGAGCTCGGAGACACGGTGAAGCTTGTTCAGCTTCAGGCCCACCAGCGTCTGACGCTGGGAGGCCTCGCGGCGGATCGGCGAACCGATCTGCTCGACGCGGACAGTCTTGCTAGCCATGCTGCCCTCCCCTTACGCGACTGCGGCTTCGGACTGGTCGGACGGGTCAGCATCGGTGCGCCGCGCCTGGAGCGTGGACACCTTGAGACCGCGACGACCGGCGACGGAGCGCGGGCTGTCCTCGTTCTTGAGCGCCTCGAAGGTGGCGCGCACGAGGTTGTAGGGGTTCGATGAGCCGAGGCTCTTGGCCACGACGTCCTGCATGCCCAGCGTCTCGAACACGGCGCGCATCGGGCCGCCGGCAATGATGCCGGTACCCTGGGGCGCCGCGCGGAGGATCACCTTGCCGGCGCCGTGACGGCCCTGCACGTCGTGGTGCAGCGTCCGACCCTCGCGGAGCGAGATGCGGACGAGGCCGCGCTTGGCGGCTTCCGTCGCCTTGCGGATCGCCTCGGGGACTTCGCGAGCCTTGCCGTGGCCGAAGCCGACGCGGCCCTTCTGGTCGCCGACGACGACGAGGGCGGCGAAGCCGAAGCGACGGCCACCCTTCACCACCTTGGCGACGCGGTTGATGTGGACGAGCTTGTCCACGAACTCGCTGTCGCGCTCCTCGCGGTCGTCGCGGCGGCCGCGGCCACCGCCTTCACGTTCACGTGCCATGTTGTTTCCGTTTCGTCTCACTGGCGCGGGCGGCGGGCCCGCTCGCTTGAATCGTCATCGACGGAGGCGGGCGAGCCGCCTCCGCACCGCCGAGATTTAGAAGTCGAGGCCACCCTCGCGGGCGGCGTCGGCCAGAGCCTTGATCCGGCCGTGGTACTGGTAGCCCGAGCGGTCGAACACGACCTTCGAGACGCCGGCAGCCTTGGCGCGCTCGGCGACGAGCTTGCCGACGGCGGATGCGGCGGCGATGTCGGCGCCGGTCTTCAGGTCGGCGCGCAGGCCCTTGTCGATCGACGAGGCGGCAGCGAGCGTGACGCCCGCCGCATCATCGATGACCTGAACGTAGATCTGCTTCGACGAGCGGAACACCGACAGGCGCGGCCGGCCGTTGGCCGAGGCGCGGAGCGCCCGGCGCACCCGCGCCTTGCGGCGGTCGAGGGCTTCGAGTTTGCGTGACATGTCTCAGCCCCCTTACTTCTTCTTGCCTTCCTTGCGGAAGATGAACTCGCCGGCGTACTTGACGCCCTTGCCCTTGTAGGGCTCGGGGCCGCGGTAGTCGCGGATTTCCGCGGCGACCTGGCCGACGACCTGGCGGTCGATGCCGGAGATGGTGATCTCCGTCGGCTTGGGCGTCACGATCGTGATGCCGGCCGGGATCTGGTACTCGATGTCGTGGCTGTACCCGAGCGAGAGCTTGAGCGCCTTGCCCGCCATCGCGGCGCGATAGCCGACACCGGTGATCTCGAGCTTCTTCTCGAAGCCCTTGGACACGCCCTCGACGAGGTTCGCGACCTGGGCCCGCGAGGTGCCCCAGAGCGAACGAGCCGCCTTGGACTGGTCCTTCGGGGTCACCGTGACGGCGCCGTCCTCCAACGCCACCAGGACGAGCGAGGGAACCACGAACTCGAGCTCGCCCTTCGAGCCCTTCATCTTCACCGTCTGACCCGTGACCGACGCCGTGACGCCGGCCGGAACGGGGACGGGCTTCTTGCCTACGCGAGACATCTGCCTCTCTCCTTATCCGGGGATCAGAACACCTTGCAGAGCACTTCGCCGCCGACGTTGCGCTCGCGCGCCTCGTGGTCGGCCATGACGCCCTGCGGGGTGGACACGATGGTGACGCCGAGGCCGTCGGCGACGCGCGGCAGGTCGCCGACGGCCGAGTAGACGCGGCGGCCGGGCTTCGACACGCGCTGGATCGAGCGGATGACGGGCTGGCCGTCATAGTACTTCAGCTCGATCGCGAACTCCGTCCGGCCGTTGCCGAGGTCTGTGGTCGCGAAGTCGCGGATGTAGCCTTCCGACTTCAGCACGTTCAGGACGTTGGCGCGCAGGCGCGAGCCGGGCGTCGAGACCACGTTGCGACGGCGCATCTGGCCGTTGCGGATGCGAGTGAGCATATCGCCCACGGGATCGTTGACCATGGGTGCCTCCTTACCAGCTCGACTTGACGAGGCCCGGGATCAGACCCCGGTTCCCGAGCTCGCGCAGTGCGATGCGCGAGACGCCCATCTTGCGGTAGTAGGCACGCGGCCGGCCGGTGATCTCGCACCGGTTGCGGACGCGGGTCGGCGACGAGTTGCGGGGAAGCTCCGCGAGCTTGAGGCGCGCCTCGAAGCGCTCCTCCATCTCGAGGGACTCGTCGTTGGCGGTCGCGAGCAGGGCCGAGCGCTTCGCAGCGAAGCGCTTGACCAGCTCCTTCCGGTGGTTGTTCTGTTCGACTGAACTCTTCTTTGCCATTGTCTATCCTCCGGTGTCCGCGTCTAGGTGCCCCGAGGGACGCCTACTGCCGGAACGGGAATTGGAAGGCGGCCAGCAGCGCGCGGGCCTCCTCGTCGGTGGTGGCGGTGGTGGCGACGACGATGTCCATGCCCCAGGTCTGCTCGGCCTTGTCGTACGAGATCTCCGGGAACACGAGGTGTTCCTTGAGCCCGAGGGCGTAGTTGCCGCGGCCGTCGAACGACTTCGGGTTCAGGCCGCGGAAGTCGCGGACGCGCGGCAGCGCGATCGTGACCAGGCGGTCCATGAACTCGTACATCTTCTGGCGGCGCAGGGTGACCTTGCAGCCGATCGGCATGCCCTCGCGGACCTTGAAGGTCGCGATCGGCTTTCGGGCCTTGGTGATCACCGGCTTCTGGCCGGCGATCAGCGCCAAGTCGCCGGCGGCGACGGCGGCCTTCTTGGAGTCGGCGGTGGACTCGCCGACGCCCATGTTGATGACGATCTTGTCGATCCGGGGCACCTGCATCGGGTTCTTGTAGCCGAACTGCTCGATGAGCTTCTGGCGGATGACTTCGTCGTAGTGGGTGCGCAGGCGCGGGACGTAGGCGTCCTTGTTGGCTTCAGCCATCGATCTGGTCCCCCGTGGACTTGGCGAAGCGGACCTTGCGACCGTCTTCGAGGATGCGGAAACCCACGCGGGTCGGCTTGCCGTTCGCGTCCTGCAACGCGAGGTTCGAGAGCTGGATCGCGGCCTCCTTGGAGATGATGCCGCCTTCCTGGCTCTGGGACTGCTTCTGGTGCTTCTTCACCAGGTTGATCCCCCGGACGAGCGCCTTGTCGTCCTTCGGCATCACCTGGATGACCTCGCCGGAGCGACCGGAGTCGCGACCGGTGAGGACGACGACCGTGTCGCCCTTCTTGATCTTGGCTGCCATCACAGCACCTCCGGAGCCAGCGAGATGATCTTCATGTGGTTGCGGGCGCGCAGTTCGCGCGGCACCGGCCCGAAGATGCGGGTCCCGATCGGCTCCTTCTGGTTGTTGATCAGAACGGCCGCGTTCTTGTCGAAGCGGATCACCGAACCGTCGGGACGCTTCACTTCCTTGGCGGTCCGCACGACCACCGCCTTCATGACGTCGCCCTTCTTGACGCGGCCGCGCGGGATCGCCTCCTTGATGGACACGACGATGATGTCGCCCACGCCGGCATAGCGCCGCTTCGACCCGCCGAGGACCTTGATGCACATCACGCGACGCGCACCAGAGTTGTCGGCGACGTCCAGATTCGTCTGCATCTGGATCACAGGAGTGACCTTTCCTTGTTTCAGGCGGGTTTCCGCACACGGGCGGTATTGCCCGGCGGACGACGCCTGATGGGGATCTGATGTCCCCGGCTCATATGACAGACCGCGCTATCGGCGCTTTTCCAGCGCCGGCGCGGTCACCGCAGTCGATGGGGAACCGGAGAACCGGTCACCGCTGATCTGTCGCGAAGAAAGGTCGCCTACAGCAAGGCGACGATTCGTGCAAGCTCTACGGGCAGGAGCACGGAGGGTCCGATCGGGCGCGCGTACGCGCTCGACGGGTGTTGGGACGGCGGCCTCAGGCCGCCGCGGGAGCCTCGGCCTGGGCGGCGTCGCCCTCGACGAGCTTCCAGGTCTTGGTCTTCGAGAAGGGCCGGCACTCCTCGATGAACACCGTAGCCCCGACCTTGGCGGCGTTCGCCTCGTCGTGAGCGTGGTAGTTCTTCGAGCGGCGGACGGTCTTCTTCATCACCGGGTGGGTGAAGCGACGCTCCACCTTGACGACGATGGTCTTCTCGCCCTTGTCGCTGACGACGACGCCCTGCAATACGCGCTTCGGCATGATGAAACTCCTCAGGCCGACGTCGCCTGCAGCGTCTTCTGACGCTGCAGGGTGCGGACGCGGGCGATGTCGCGACGGACTTCGCGGACGCGGGCGACGTTCTCGAGCTGGCCGGTGGCCCCCTGGAAGCGCAGGTTGAACTGCTCCTTCTTGAGGTTCAGGAGCTCGTCGCTCAGCTGATCGGGCGATAGGGCGGCGAGATCCGACTGTCTCTGTGACGACTTCATGATCTGCCTCCCTTAGTCGGCGATGCGTTGCACGACGCGCGTGCGGATGGGCAGCTTGGCGGCGCCCAGACGGAGCGCCTCCTTGGCGATGTCCTCGGCGACACCGTCGACCTCGAACATGATGCGGCCCGGGTGGACGCGGGCGGCCCAATACTCGGGTGCGCCCTTACCGGAGCCCATGCGGACTTCGGTCGGCTTCGACGTGACCGGAACGTCGGGGAAGATCCGGATCCAGACCCGGCCCTGACGCTTCATCTCACGGGTGATCGCGCGGCGGGCCGCCTCGATCTGGCGCGCGGTGATGCGCTCTGGCTCCACCGCCTTCAGGCCGAACTGGCCGAAATTCAGGTCGAAGCCGCCCTTGGCCGCACCGGAGATGCGACCTTTGAACTGCTTACGAAACCGGGTCTTCTTGGGTTGCAACATGGCAGCCTCTCAACACCTTCCTTGGCTCGGGGGTCGACGATCGCGCGGTTAGGCGTGATCGCGGCGACCGCGACCGCGGTCACCCTCGCCGTCGCGCTCGCGACGACCGCCCGAGCGGCCGCCCTCTTCCTGCGCCTTCTTATCCTGCGCCATCGGGTCGTGCTCGAGGATCTCGCCCTTGAACACCCAGACCTTGATGCCGCACGTTCCGTAGGTCGTGAACGCGGTCGCCGTTCCGTAGTCGACGTCGGCGCGCAGCGTATGCAGGGGCACACGGCCCTCGCGGTACCATTCCTGGCGGGCGATCTCGGCGCCGCCGAGACGACCGGAGCAGTTGATCCGGATGCCCTCGGCGCCGAGGCGCATGGCGGACTGCACGGCGCGCTTCATGGCGCGACGGAAGGCGACGCGGCGCTCGAGCTGCTGGGCGATCGAGTCGGCCACCAAAACGGCGTCGATCTCGGGCTTCCGGACCTCGACGATGTTGATGGTCACGTCGGCCTTGGTCATGGTGTTGACCAGCTTGCGCAGCTTCTCGATGTCGGCGCCCTTCTTGCCGATCACCACGCCCGGACGACCCGAGTGGATGGTGACGCGGCACTTCCGGTGCGGACGCTCGATGACGATCTTCGAGACCGCCGCCTGCTTGAGCTGCTTCATGAGGGCGGCGCGGATCGCGACGTCCTCGTGCATCAGCTTCACGTATTCGGTCTTGCCGGCGAACCAGCGGGAATCCCAGGTCCGGTTGATGCCGAGCCGGAGACCGATCGGGTTGACTTTCTGACCCATCAGATTCTCCTCAGGCCGCTTCGGCGGTGCGGACTTCGCGAACCACGATGGTGAGGTTCGAGAAAGGCTTCAGGATGCGCGCGCCGCGGCCGCGGGCGCGGGCGTGGAAGCGCTTCAAGACCAGCGCCTTGCCCACGAAGGCCTGGGTGACGACGAGGTCGTCGACGTCCAGGTCGTGGTTGTTCTCGGCGTTGGCGATCGCGCTCTCGAGGCACTTCTTGACCTCGGTCGAGATGCGCTTGCGGGAGAACTCGAGGTCGGCGAGGGCCGACTCGACCTTCTTGCCGCGGATCATCTGCGCGACGAGGTTGAGCTTCTGGGGCGAGACACGGAGCATCCGTGCGACGGCCTTGGCCTCGTTCTCGGGCAGCGCGCGGGGGGTGGCTTGCTTGCCCATGTCAGCGCCTCTTCGCCTTCTTGTCGGCCGCGTGGCCGTGGAAGGTGCGGGTCGGCGAGAACTCGCCGAACTTGTGACCGACCATTTCCTCGGAAACGTAGACCGGAATGTGCTTCTGTCCATTGTGCACACCGAAGGTGAGCCCGATGAACTGCGGCAGGATGGTGGAGCGACGGCTCCAGATCTTGATGACCTCGTTCCGGCTCGACCCGCGAGCCGCCTCGGCCTTCTTGAAGAGGTAGCCGTCGACGAACGGCCCCTTCCAGAGTGAGCGTGCCATGATGGTTACTTCTTGCGGTTGTGGCGGCTGGACAGGATGAAGACGTCGGTCCGCTTGTTCGAGCGGGTCTTCTTCCCCTTGGTCGGCACGCCCCAGGGCGTCACCGGGTTACGGCCGCCCGAGGTGCGTCCCTCGCCGCCGCCGTGCGGGTGGTCCACCGGGTTCATGGCGACGCCGCGGACGTGCGGACGCTTGCCGAGCCACCGGTTGCGCCCGGCCTTGCCGAGCGAGATGTTCATGTGGTCCGGGTTCGAGACCGCACCCACCGTCGCGTAGCACTGGCCGTGGACCAGGCGCTGCTCGCCCGAGTTCAGGCGGAGCGTCACGTAGCCCTGGTCGCGCCCGACGATCTGAGCGTAGTTGCCGGCGGAACGGGCGACCGCGCCGCCCTTGCCGATCTTCAGCTCGATGTTGTGCACGATCGTGCCCACCGGCATGCCGCCGATCGGCCCGGCGTTGCCCGGCTTGATGTCGACGCCCTCGCCCGAGATCACCTTGTCGCCCGGCTGCAGGCGCTGCGGAGCGATGATGTAGCTCTGCTTGCCGTCCGGGTAGTTGATCAGCGCGATGAACGCCGTGCGGTTCGGATCGTACTCGATCCGCTCGACGGTCGCGGACACGCCCGGCTGCGACCGACGCTTGAAGTCGACGAGGCGGAGCGAGCGCTTGTGGCCGCCGCCGCGGAAGCGGACGGTGATCCGCCCGAGGTTGTTGCGGCCGCCCGAGGACGACTTGCCCTCGGTCAGCGCCTTCACCGGCTTGCCCTTGTAGAGCTCACGGCGGTCGACCAGCACGAGCTGGCGCAGGCTCGGCGTGACCGGTTTGAATGTCTTCAAGGCCATCGGCTTAAATCCCTACCCGGTCTATCTCAGAGGCCGGTCGTGACGTCGATCGTGTCACCTTCGGCGAGGGTCACGACCGCTTTCTTCACGTCCGAACGCTGTCCGCGCATGCCGCGGAAGATCTTCTTCTTGCCCTTGGTCACGAGGGTGTTCACCGCCGTGACCTTGACGTCGAACAGCTTCTCGACCGCTTCCTTGATCTGCGGCTTGGTGGCCTTCGGGGCGACCCGGAAGACGACCTTGTTCTGTTCGGTGAGGTTCGTCGCCTTCTCGGTGATGACCGGGGAGACGATGATGTCGTAGTGGCGCGGATCAGCACTCATTTGAAACGCTCCTCCAGCGCGTCGATCGCGGCGCGGGTCAGCACGAGCGTGTCGCGGCGCAGGATGTCGTAGACGTTGATGCCCTGCACGGGCAGCACGTCGATCATCGGGATGTTGCGGGCGGCGCGGCCGAAGTTCTCGTCGACCTCCGCGCCACCGATGATCAGTGCGTTCGAGAGGCCCATCTTGCCGAAGCGCTCGATGAGCCCCTTAGTCTTGTGGTCCTCGATCTTGATGTCGTCCACGACGATGATGGTCGAGGCCTTGGCCTTGGCCGACAGGGCGTGGCGGAGCGCCAGGGCGCGGACCTTCTTGGGAAGGTCGTGGCCGTGGTCGCGCACGACCGGGCCGAACGCACGGCCACCGCCGCGGAACTGCGGAGCCGAGGCTGCGCCGTGACGCGCGTTGCCGGTGCCCTTCTGCTTGTAGAGCTTCTTGCGGGTCCGGTTCACGTCCGAGCGGTTCTGCACGGCGTGGGTGCCGGCGCGACGCTTGGCGAGCTGGTAGCGCACCATGCGCTGAAGCAGGTCGGCGCGGGGCTCGAGGCCGAAGATGGCCTCGTTGAGCTCCACCGAACCGGCGCCGGCGCCGTCGAGGGTGGTGATATCGAGCTTCATCACGCGTTCTCCTCGGCAACGGGCGCCTCGGGGGCGGATTGCGGGGCCGCGGACGCGCCGTTCTCACGGAACTTGCCGGGCTGCGGAACTTCGGCGGGCAGCTTGCGCTTCACCGCGTCCCGGATCTGGATCCAGCCGCCGGCGACGCCGGGAACCGCACCCTCGACCAGGATCAGGCCGCGCTCGACGTCCGTGCGGACGACGCGCAGGTTCTGCGTGGTCACCCGGTCGACGCCCATGTGACCGGGCATCTTCTTGTTCTTGAAGGTCTTGCCCGGGTCCTGACGGCCGCCGGTCGAACCGATCGAACGGTGCGAGATCGACACGCCGTGGGTGGCGCGCAGACCGCCGAAGTTCCAGCGCTTGATGCCGCCGGCGAACCCCTTACCCGTGCTCGTGCCCGTCACGTCGACGAACTGACCCGGGATGAAGTGGTCGGCGGTGATCTCGGCGCCCACCGGGATCAGCGCGTCCTCGGACACGCGGAACTCTGCGATCTTCCGCTTCGGCTCGACCTTGGCGACCGCGAAGCGGCCACGCTCGGCGGCCGACACGTTCTTGACCTTCGCCTTGCCGACGCCGAGCTGGACGGCGACGTAGCCGTTCTTCTCGACGGTGCGGTGGGCGACCACCTGGCATTGTTCGATCTTGAGCACGGTGCAAGGAACGTGTTCCCCCGCTTCCGTGAAGATCCGGGTCATGCCGACCTTCTGTGCAATGACGCCTGAGCGCATAAGGTGTCTCCCTCGCGCGATGAAACGGTAAGCTCTAAACCCTGCGGGGCTTAGAGCTTGATCTCCACGTCCACGCCAGCGGCGAGGTCGAGCTTCATCAGCGCGTCCACGGTCTGGGGGGTCGGATCAACGATGTCGAGGACGCGCTTGTGGGTGCGCATCTCGAACTGCTCGCGCGACTTCTTGTCGATGTGCGGCGAGCGGTTGACCGTGAACTTCTCGATATGGGTCGGCAGCGGGATCGGGCCGCGGATGGTCGCGCCGGTCCGCTTGGCGGTGGAAACGATCTCGCGGGTGGACGCATCCAGGATGCGATGATCGAACGCCTTCAGGCGGATGCGGATATTTTGACCGTTCATGACCTAAACCTCGACGGAAACGTGTTGGGCGGGCGCGAGGGCCCTTCCCTCAATCGTCCCCTGACGGATGCTGTGTCCGGGGACCGGCCCCTCGTCTCGAGAGACGAAGGGCCGGTCTGTCTGACGACTACGCGTTGATGGCGGCGACGACGCCGGCGCCGACGGTGCGTCCGCCTTCGCGGATGGCGAAGCGCAGCTTCTCCTCCATGGCCACCGGCACGATCAGCGTGACGTCCATGGTCACGTTGTCGCCCG
>NZ_VRUT01000082.1:0-22647 GCF_008039465.1 Methylobacterium sp. WL120
TCGTCGGCGGCGGCCTCTCGGCACCGGGCGTGCTGCCGGCGGCTTTGGCCGCCCTGCGATCCGGCGGCCGGCTCGTTGCCAACGCGGTGACGCTGGAGGGCGAGGCGGTGCTGCTCGCCGCCTTCTCCGCGCAGGGCGGGACGCTGCGGCGGCTGTCGATCGCCCGCGCCGACACGGTCGGCGGTCTGCACGGCTGGCGGGCGGCGATGCCGGTGACGCAATGGGCTTGGACCAAGCCGTGACGGGGCCCCGCCTCGTCGCCGGCCTCGGCTTCCGGCACGGCGTCGCCCCCGAGGCCATCGTCGCCCTGATCCGCCGCGCCCTCGACGAGGCTGCGTGCGGGGGCGCCCTCGTCGCCATCGTCACCGCCGCCGATCGCGCCGGCGAGCCGGCGATCCAAGATGCCGCCGCCGCCTTCGGCCTCGTGCCCGCGTCGGTGGAGCCCGAAGCGCTCCTTTCGGTCGATCCGCGCGTGCCGACGCGCTCGGCCCGGATCGAGCAGTCGCGCGGCGTCGGCTCGCTGGCCGAGGCGACCGCCCTGGCGGTGGCTGGCGAGGGCGGACGCCTCGTCCTCGCCCGCATCGACGACGGGCGGGTCACCTGCGCGCTCGCGGCGATGGCGCCGACGGGCGCCGAACACCCGAATCTTGAATCCAAGCGCGCCCGAGCGGCGCAGATCGCGACCGCATGACCGTCCATTTCATTGGCGCTGGACCGGGCGCCCCCGACCTCATCACGTTGCGCGGGCGCGACCGCATCGCGGCTTGCCCGGTCTGCCTCTATGCCGGCTCGCTGGTCGCGCCGGAGATCCTCGGCTGGTGCCCGCCCGGCGCGCGGATCGTCGACACCGCCCCGCTCGACCTCGATGCGATCGTCGCCGAGATCGAGGCGGCGCATGCGCGCGGGGAGGACGTGGCCCGGCTGCATTCCGGCGACCTCTCGATCTGGAGCGCGCTCGCCGAGCAGATGCGCCGCCTCGACCGCATCGGCATCCCCTACACGGTCACGCCGGGCGTTCCGGCGTTTTCCGCCGCGGCCGCGCTCTTGAAGCGCGAGCTGACGGTGCCGGGCGTGGCGCAATCGGTCGTCCTCACCCGCACCTCCGGCCGGGCGAGCGCGATGCCGGAGCGCGAGACGCTGGCCGCCTTCGCCGCCACCGGCGCGACCCTCGCGCTGCACCTCTCGATCCACATCCTGGACAAGGTCGTCGCCGAGCTGATCCCGTTCTACGGCGCGCCCTGCCCGGCCGCCGTGGTGTTCCGCGCCTCCTGGCCGGACGAGCGGGTGATCACGGGCACGCTGGCGACGATCGCCGACCTGGTGGCGGAGTCGGGCATCGAGCGCACGGCGCTCATCCTCGTCGGGCCGGCGCTCGGCGCCGAAGACTTTCGCGAGAGCGCGCTCTACGCCGCCGACTACGACCGCCGGTTCCGGCCCGGCGGCGCGGTCGGGACGGTGGACGCCAAGGATTCGAACGCATGAGCGTGCCCGGCATCCTCGTCGCCGCGCCGCGGTCGAGCTCCGGCAAGACCACCGTGACGCTCGCGCTGATGCGGGCGCTCGCCCGGCGCGGCTTGCGCGTGCGGGGCGTGAAATGCGGGCCGGACTACATCGACCCGGCCTTCCACGCCGCCGCCACCGGCCATCCGAGCGTGAACCTCGACAGCTTCGCCATGGGTCCGGCCCTCCTCGACGCGGTCGCGGGCTTTGCCGTGCGCGATGCCGACATCGTCGTGGCGGAAGGGTCGATGGGCCTGTTCGACGGCGTCCGCGCCGGCGAGGGCCGCACGGGGGCGAACGCCGACATCGCCGCCCGCTACGGCTGGCCGGTGCTGCTGGTGCTCGACGTCTCCGGGGCGGCGCAATCGGTCGCCGCCATCGCGCTCGGCTGCTCTCTCTACGACCGGCGCGTCAAGATCGCCGGGGTGGTGCTGAACAAGGTCGCCAGCGCCCGCCATCGCCGCCTCGTCGAGGCCGGGCTGCAGCGCGTCGGCATCCCGGTGCTCGGCGCGCTGATGCGGGACGCGTCGCTGGTCCTGCCCGAGCGCCATCTCGGGCTCGTCCAGGCGCGCGAGACCGCCGACCTCGACGCCCGCCTCGACCGCCTCGGCGACCTCGCCGTCGAGGGGCTCGACTGCGACGCGATCCTGGCCGCCGCGGGCGGTGCAGTCCCCGTCGGCGCGGGCGCCCTCCCCTGCCCGCCCGGCCAGCGCATCGCGGTCGCCGCAGACGCGGCGTTCAGCTTCCTCTACCCGCATCAGGCGGCGGGCTGGCAGGCGGCAGGCGCCGAAATCGTGCCGTTCTCGCCGCTCGCCGACGAAGCGCCGGACGACGGCTGCGACGTATGCTGGCTACCCGGCGGCTACCCGGAGTTGCATGCCGGCCGCATCGCGGCGGCCACGACCTTCCGCGACGGCTTACGGACCTTCGCCGAGACGCGGCCGGTGCACGGCGAGTGCGGCGGCTACATGGTGCTGGGTGACAGCCTGGAGGACGCCGCCGGCATCCGGCATCCGATGGCGGGGTTGCTGCCGGTCGCGACCTCGTACAAGGCCCGCAAGCTCCATCTCGGATACCGCGTCGCCCACCCGATCGGCGACGGGTTGCTGGGGCCGGCCGGGCTGCGCCTCGTCGGCCACGAGTTCCACTACGCCAGCGAACTCACCCCACCGCCGGCGGAGGACGAGGCGTTCTGCCGGGTCGCGGATGCGGAAGGAACCGACCTCGGCTTCGCCGGGCATCGGAGCGGCCGCGTCACCGGCACGTTCTTCCACCTGATCGCGCTGGAGGATTGACGCGGACCGCCGCGCAGGCCGCATCGGACCGCGCCCCCGTGGTGCCGATCAGATCGCGTTACTCGGCGGCTTCGGCCTCGGCCACGTCGGCTTGCGGCTGACCGAGCTTGGCCACCGTCCGCACGATCGCGAGCACGTCGCGGCGCATCTGGTCGTTCTCGATCAGCGCGTAGGCGCGCAGCAGCTCGATCGCGCCGTGCGCGCTGAGGAAGCCGAACACGTCCTCCTTCGGGGCCGCGCCCTCGTCGTTCTCTTCGAAGAAGGCCGAGACCGGCACGTCGAGCAGCCGGGCGATCTCGCGCAGGCGACCGGCGCCGACACGGTTCTGGCCCTTTTCGTATTTCTGCACCTGCTGGAAGGTGACGCCCACCGCCGTGCCGAGCGCCGTCTGGCTCAACCCGCGGGCCTTGCGCAGGGCGGTGATGCGGAGCCCGACGAGGCGGTCGACGTCGGTGGTCTGTTTCGGCATCATCGTCGGACACAGTCCTGTTTCGCGGCCACAACTTAGGGCGCACCGCCATCCTCGCGCGGTTCTGCCGCCGCTCGGACGATTGACACCCAGTCACGCAGGCCGCCACCTGCCTCGCGCGCGCCTGACGGTGCCCTGCCGACGCCCGGCGAGGGCGAAGGGCTACCGACCCGAGCGCTTCAACAAAAACAACTAGGACACGAATTAAACGAGAATGCAAGCTTAGATCGTTCCACCAGGCTGGTTCTCACCGCGTTCGCGCTTGTGCGCCGCACGCCCGCGCTAAAACGATAGTAAGCCGATCCTCGACGTGCGGTCGTCGCCCGGCCGCAACCCTCGGTAGGGATTACGCAGACCGGCGGGCCGACTTCGGAACGATGGCCGGACGCCACCAAATCATGGAGATGTTGATGTTCATTGCGATGAATCGTTTCAAAGTCGTTAAGGACTCGGCCACCGATTTCGAACAGGTCTGGCTCGGGCGCGACAGCCACCTTGGCGAGATGGAGGGCTTCGTCGAGTTCCACCTGCTGCGCGGACCGGAGGCGGACGACCACATCCTCTACGCGTCGCACACGATCTGGCGTTCGAAGGCAGACTTCGAGGCCTGGACCCGCTCCGAGCAGTTCCGCAAGGCGCACGGCCGCGTGCCGACGACGAAGCCGCTCTATCTCGGGCATCCGCAATTCGAGGGCTTCGAGACCATCCAGACCGTCGGCGGAGCCGAGAACGCCGTCGCCGCCGAATGATCGCGCGGCCCCGGCCTCCGCGCGCGCGGGCCGGGGCTTCGATGCAGCCAAGTCTTCGATTTAGCCGGGCCTTCGCTTGGACTGTGCCTCGCCGGTGGACGAACTCGCCCGACGGGGCCGATGCCAAGTCTTCAAGCTCTCGAACACGGCTTTGACGGAGTTGAGCCCGTTCCTCCCTAGAAGCCTCACCTGCCCTCGGCGTCCGCTCTCATCCCCTTATGCACGCAAGTCTGCGCGCCCCGTCGAAGCCGCCGGGTCGTCACGCGACTTGCGGACCCGCGCGGCCGCTGACTACTGCGAAGTCATGTTTTCCAAATCATCACGACGATATGAAGCGTGAGCGCGAAACGCATTCCCCACCGAATCCGTAGGGTAACGACGATAATCAATTTCCTTTGGCGTTCTTAACTTAGGGAAATGGTCTTCTCGGTAGTTTCCTCACGTTGCGACGCGCCGGTCGGCGTCTTATGGCGAAAGAGTCTAGCGCAAGGTCACGGGCGTCGTGATCACGGCCCTACGCTTGCTCCGTCGTCCAAGAGTGCTCGTTGCGACCCACGATGTGGGTCGTTTCGGGACACTGTCCGGTTCAGTTCGGAACATGGCGCGCCAGATGTTTCAAGATCGTCTGCCCGAGACCTTCCAACCGCTGCCGACCTCGGCCGAGCGGCGGCGCACGGTTTGGGCGGCCCTGCTGCCGCGCCGGAGCCGGGACGCGTTCCGCGTCGGCATCTCGGCCTCGGTGGCGGTGATCGACATGCTGTCGATCGTTTTGACCGCGATGGTGATCGAATACGGCTACTTCTACATCCTCAACGGCGAGGTGATGCCGCTGTCGTCGAGCTGGGGCCTGCAGCTCTCGGGACTCCTCGCCCTCGTCATCGTCTCGACCTCGGCCCTGCGCGAGGAATACGCGATCGAGGCGATGCTGGCGCAGAAGGCCTCGCTCCAGCGCAGCGCCGCCCTGTGGCTGGTCGCGTGGGCGGCCGCCCTGGTCGTGGGCTTCATCACCAAGACCACCAACGACGTCTCCCGCGTCGTCGCGTTGACCCTGTTCGTCTGCGGCCTGCCGGCGCTGATGCTGGCGCACGCGGCGATGATCGGCCTCGTGCGCCGCGGCGTGACGCCGGCCTCCAGCTCGGTCAGCCGCGTCCACCTCGTCGGCTTCGAGGACGACATCGCCCGCTTCTACGCCAGCAACGAAGCCGACTCCCTCGGCCTGCGCGTCGTCGGCACGAGCTATCTCCGCCGGGTCGACACCCGGGCCGACGCGGCGACCCGCCACGCGCAGATGTCGGAAGACCTCGACCTCGCCGTCTCCGTGGTGCGATTCCTGCGCCCCGACGACGTGTTCATCCTAGTGCCCTGGGCCGACACCGCCGAGGTCGAGCGCTGCATCGACGCGTTCCTTCGGGTGCCGGCGGCCCTGCACCTGCGCCCGGGCTCGGTGCTCGACCGCTTCCCCGACATGCAGGTCTCCCGCGTCGGCCGGCTCTCGGGCATCAACATCGGGCGCCGCCCGCTGAGCATTGCCGAGGTTCTGCTCAAGCGTATCCTCGACGTGACGCTGGCCACCATCGCCCTCTTTGCCCTGAGCCCGCTGCTCGCGGCGGTGGCGGTCGCGATCAAGTTGGACAGTCCCGGCCCGGTGTTCTTCCGGCAGAAGCGCTACGGCTTCAACCAGCAGCCCTTCGGCGTGTTCAAGTTCCGCAGCATGAAGGTGGAATCCGACGCGGTGTTCAAGCAGGCCTCGCGCAACGATTCGAGGATCACCCGGGTCGGCGCCTTCCTGCGCCGCTCCAACATCGACGAGTTGCCGCAAATCCTCAACGTGCTGAAGGGCGAGATGTCGCTCGTCGGGCCGCGGCCGCACGCGCTCGCCCACGATCGCAGCTTCGAGCGGCGCATCGCGCTCTACGCGCGGCGCCACAACGTCCGCCCGGGCATCACCGGCTGGGCGCAGGTCAACGGCCTGCGCGGCGAGACGCTGACCGATCTCGACATGGAGCGCCGGGTCACCCACGACCTGCACTACATCGACAACTGGTCGATCTGGTTCGACATCCAGATCATGTTCCAGACGGTGTTTTCGCGCCGCGCCTATCGCAACGCGTTCTGAGCGTTTCCAGGGTCTGATTTTCGGCGGCGCTGACTCCTGTCAGGCGGCTGATCCTACCATCCACGTCATCCTAAGGTGCGGACGAGAAGCGGAAGCCTCGAAGGAGCCCTCCAGGGATCGTGCGCGTTCTGCAGACCTCCTTCGAGGCCGGTGACGCGGCACCTCAGGATGAGGTGGTGTGTGGGAAGGGGGCGCATCGTCCGCCGCCGGCCCTCTCCCTCAATGCGCGTCGTCGCCCTGTCGCCCATGGCAGGCGCCGCACTCGCCCTCGACTTCGAGGATGCGGCTCGCGGGGCGGAAGCCCGCCCGCTCCAGGGTGCGGCCGAGCCCGGCTTCGATCTCCGGCGACGTGGTCTCGTCGATGCCGCCGCAGCTTCGGCAGATCAGGAACACCAGCCCCTCCCCGGCGCCGTGCTCGTGCGCGCAGGAGACGAACGCGTTGCGGCTGGCGATGCGGTGGACGAGGCCGTTCTCGGTGAGGAAGTCGAGCGCGCGATAGACCGACACCGCCGCCACCCGGCGCTCGGGCCCGCTGAGGCGCTCGGCGATGTCGTAGGCCCCCATCGGCTTGCCGGTCTCGGCGACGGCCTGGAGCACGTCGTGGCGCAGCTTGGTGAAGTGCAGGCTGCGGTCGCGGCAGAGCTTCTCGGCACGCGCCATGGTCGCGGCGGCGTGGTCGGCCCCGCACGCGCCTCCCTCGTGCCCGGCGTGGTCGTGCATTCCGCTCCTTGCGTCACAGCCTTGGCGTCCCGACCGCGATTGAACGCTGCCGGTGTTACAGTGTATCACCGGAGATTATAGGCCGCGCACCCGGTCCGGGCAACGGATCGACGCCCGGCCTTCGCGCCCCTCGATCAAGATCGCCCCCCTTGAGACCCAGATCACGCCCGCCGGCTTCCTCGTCCGCGTCGCTGTTCCACAGCGGCTTGGCGTTCCGCCTCGGCCTGGCCGCCGCGCTCGCCGGGCCGCTGTGGCTGGCGATCGCCTGGACGCTCGGCACATGAGTGCGGCCGCGCCGACTCCCGGCGACATCCGCTTGAACTGCCTGACGCTCGGCTACGACCGGCATCCGGCGGTGCATCACCTCGACGGCACCATCCGCCGCGGCGACCTGCTCGCCCTGGTCGGGCCCAACGGCGCCGGGAAGTCGACCCTGCTCAAGGGGCTGATCGGCGACATCCCGAGCCTCGACGGGCAGATCCTGCGGGGCATGCCGGCGCGCACCCTCGCCTACCTGCCGCAGGCCGACGAGATCGATCGCAGCTTCCCCTTGAGCGTCCTCGATCTCGCCAGCATGGGCCTGTGGCGGCGCTCCGGCGCCTGGCGCAGCCTGCTCGGCCATCGCGGCGCCGTCCAGCGGGCGCTCGAGGCCGTCGGCCTGTCCGGCTTCGAGGGGCGCCCGATCGGGACGCTCTCTGGGGGGCAGTTCCAGCGGGCGCTGTTCGCCCGACTGATCCTGCAGGACGCGCAGGTGATCCTCCTCGACGAGCCCTTCACCGGGGTCGACGCACGCACCACCGACGACCTGATCGCGCTGATCCGCACCTGGCACGGCGAGGGCCGGACCATCGTCGCGGCCCTGCACGACCTCGCGCAGGTGCGTGCGCATTTCCCAAAAACCCTGCTGCTCGCCCGCGAGCCGGTGGCCTGGGGCGCGACCGCGTCGGTGCTGTCGCCGCAGAACCTCGCCCGCGCCACCCGCCTGTCGGAGGCCTGGGACGAGGATGCCGCGATCTGCGCCCACGACCATAACCATGCCGTACCGACGCTCCACGCGCCGGAAGGCGGGCACGACCACGGGCATCACCACCCGCCGGCCTCCACCGAACAGCGCGAGACTGCGGCGTGATCGATCTCGTTGCGCCGTTCGTCGAGTTCGGCTTCATGCGCCGGGCGCTGGTCGGCTGCCTCGCCCTGTCGATCTCGGCGCCGCCGGTCGGCGTGTTCCTGATGCTGCGCCGGATGAGCTTGATGAGCGAGGCGATGAGCCACGCGATCCTGCCCGGCGCCGCGGTCGGGTTCCTCGTGGCCGGCCTGTCGCTGCCGGCGATGACGCTCGGCGGGCTGGTGGCCGGGCTCGCGGTCGCGCTGCTCGCCGGCCTCGTCACACGCTCCACCGTGATCCGTGAGGATGCGAGCCTCGCCGCGTTCTACCTGATCTCGCTCGCCGCCGGCGTCCTGCTGGTGTCGCTGCGCGGATCGCAGATCGACCTGCTGCACATCCTGTTCGGCACGGTGCTGGCGCTGGACGACCCGGCGCTGCTGCTGCTCGGCGGCATCGCGACGGCGACCCTGTTCGGCCTCGCCCTGATCTACCGCCCGCTGGTGATGGAATGCGTCGACCCGCTGTTCCTGCGCACGGTGAGTCGCAGCGGCGGCCCGGTGCACTACGCCTTCCTCGGCCTGGTGGTGATGAACCTCGTCGGCGGGTTCCAGGCGCTCGGCACCCTGCTCGCGGTCGGCCTGATGCTGCTTCCGGCGATCGCAGCCCGGTTCTGGGCGCGCGACCTCGGCACGCTGATCCCGGCCTCGATGCTGATCGCGGTGCTGGCGAGCTTTTCCGGCCTCAGCCTGTCCTACCATCTCGACCTGCCGACGGGGCCGGCGATCGTGCTGGCGGCGGGTGCCCTGTATCTCGTGTCGATGCTGGCCGGCCCGCGCGGCGGTCTGCTCTACCGCCTCGTCAAGCCGAGACACCTCGAGGCGTGAACTCAAGCGATGCGATTCGGAGCGTTTCGGCTCAGAGGTGGAAGAGACTGATGATCCCTGCGACGATCGCGTAGGCGAAGCCGGCGTTGAGCAGCACGCCGAGACTTCCGATCCCCAGCCCGACCAGCACCAGGATGCCGTCGCGCTCGACCAGCCCGAGGCCGACGAGGCAGACCGCGAGGCCGAGGGGAATCTGGCCGATCACCGGCGCCGCGACGATCAGGGCGAGCGACAGCGTCAGCAGCGCGATGCCCATGCCGCGCATGCCGAGCGCCGTCTCGAACACGCTGAGCCGCGGCCGCGACCACCGCTCCAGACGCCGCAGCACCGGCACGGCGCGCTTGACGGCGCGCTCGACGTCTTTTCGGGCGACCGAGCGACCGAGCAGCGCCTTCGGCAGCCAAGGCGAAGATTTGCCGATCGCGATCTGCACCGCGACGAGGAGCAGCAGCAGGCCGCAGACCAGCGGGATCGGCGGCGGCATCGGCAGGCAGTTCGGCAGGCCGAGCAGCACCACCAGCAGCGCGAAGGCACGATCCCGCAAGACCGCGACGATGTCGCCGACGGTCAGGCGGTCCCCCTCCTGGTTGGCAAGGACCGTGAGGACGTCGGACGTTCGGGCACCGGAATACAAAACGTGGCCGCAGGTTGCTGTCCCGGCGCGGGCTCTAGCCGAGTTCGGCACCGCCGCCAAGCGCCGCTTCCCCGCGGCCGTGCGAGCGCGTCGGACGTCGATCGTTGATAGGCTGGCAAACCCACCTCAAAGAACATTTTCTTTCAAGTTGCTCAGCTTACGGATTCGCCGACTTGAAGTAAATTCGACGCCCACGAGGTTGATAAATCCACAACAGATCATCCGCGAAATGATGACCGCAACGGAATCGAGAAGACGGCGGGTCACGCGACAATCATCATCGTCGCGTCGAAAGACTAAGATCTTGTTCCTGAATGAGGGGCGCGGCGTTGGGATGCCCGGCTGCATCGACGGGACGGCGGTGGATCGCTACGCGCGTGGCGGGCCTCGTGCTCGCAGTCACGACACTCGGACTTTCTGCGGCGCGCGCGGGAGAGATCGACACCCTCCTGTTCGGCAGCCTCGATGCGGGCGCAGCGAACTTCCTATCGGTCGGCGCCAAGGTCGCGCTCGACCGGCTCGATCGGCCGGGCTTCGCCGTCCTGGCGAGCGTCGGCGGGGGACGGCGCAACGAGACGGCCTGCGTCTGCGCATCGACGTCCGGGCCCGTGCGCCTGTCGCGCTACACCGCGCTCGGTGCGACGCTGGTCGGCTATCAATGGTTCTCCGAATGGGGCGTGGTTGCCCTCTACGCCGGCCCCGAAGGCGCCATCGAGGCCCTGACCGACGGCCGCAGCGTGGCGACGCTGCCGGTGCAGTGGGGCCTGCGCCTGCACGGCGAGGTCTGGGCGCGTCCGACCGACGAGACCCTGGTCCAGGCCACCTTGGTGCTCGGCTCGGCCCGCGATTCGGCCTGGTCCCGGATCGGCCTCGGCTATCGCGCCTGGGGCGCCTACCTCGGTCCGGAGGCCAGCCTCTACGCCGACCGGTCCGGCTATACGAAGTGGAACGTCGGGCTCCACGCCACCGACTTCGCAATCAGCGCCTACAATTTTCGCGTCTCGGGCGGCGTCCAGATCGAGAGCAACGCACGGCGGCCGAGCCCCTACGTGGCTTTGTCGGTTTGGAGCCCGCTCCGATAGGCCGATGTCAGAAGATGCGGAGCTGATCCTTCGAGCGCCTACCGGCCTCATCGGGAATCGCACGTGACGCGGACGGCGCGTCCGCGCTCAAGCCGTCGAGGAACGAGGCCGCATCGGATGCGATCTCGGCCTTGCGCGCCGGCGTCATCTTGGCGAGCGAGCGGTAGGGCATGGCGAGGCGCGGATTGCCCTCGAGCCGGTCGGCGTTGGCCATCAGGAAGTTCCAGTACAGGTAGTTGAACGGGCAGGCGTCCGGTCCGGCCTTCTTAGCCACGTCGTAGCGGCAGGCGCCGCAGTAATCCGACATCCGGTTGATGTAGGCGCCCGACGCCGCGTAGGGCTTCGAGCCCATCACGCCGCCATCCGCCCACAGCACCATGCCGTGGACGTTGGGAAGCTCGACCCACTCGTAGGCGTCGGCGAAGACGACGAGGTACCATTCCTCGACCTGGGCCGGCGCCAGGCCGGCAAGCAGAGCGAAGTTGCCGGTCACCATCAGGCGCTGGATGTGGTGCGCGTAGGCGTGCGCCCGGGTCTCGGACACGACCTGCGCCAGGCAGTTCATCTCGGTCTCGCCCGACCAGTAGAACCACGGCAGGTCGCGGGTCGCATCGAGTGCGTTGGTCTCGGCGTAGGCCGGCATCCGCGCCCAGTAGAGGCCGCGCACGTATTCGCGCCAGCCGAGGATCTGACGGATGAAGCCCTCCGCGCAATGAACGGGCGCGGCGCCCTCGCGGTAGGCGCGCTCGGCGGCGCGGCACACCTCCTCCGCGGTGAGCAGGCCGGCGTTGAGCGGTGGCGAGATCAGCGCGTGGTAGAGGAACGGCGCGCCGGCCTTCATCGCATCCTGGTAGTCGCCAAAGGTCGGCAGCCCGTCGGCGATGAAGTGCTTCAGGGCGTCGAGGGCTTCGCCGCGGGTCACCGGCCATCCGAAGCCGTCGAGGTCGCCGAAATGCCCTGCGAAGTGGCGCTCTACGAGGGCGAAGACCTCGCGCGTCGTCGCGTCCGGCGCGAAGCGCAGGCGGTTCGGCACCGCGTGGTTCTTTGGTAGCTTCTTGCGATTGTCGGCGTCGAAATTCCACTGGCCGCCGACCGGCTCCTTGCCGTCCATCAGCAGCCCGGTGCGGCGGCGCATGCCGCGGTAGAACGTCTCCATGCGCAGCGCTCGCCGGTCACCGGCCCAGTCGGCGAACTCGCGCCGCGGGCACAGGAAGCGGTTGTCGTCGCGGATTTCCACCGGCACGGCGAGGTCGTCGCGCCAGTCCTGCATCATCGCCCAGACGCGCCACTCGCCGGGCTCCGTCACCACGACCCGCGTGGGGGCGTGCCGGGCCACCGCGCGTTCGAGTTCGCCGGTGAAGCTGCCCGTATTGCCGGGATCGTCGAGGCGGACGTAATCGACGGCAATGCCCTCGGCCGCGAGCTCGACCGCGAAGTGGCGCATCGCCGAGAACAGGAACGCGATCTTCTGCTTGTGGTGGCGGACGTAGGTCGCCTCCGCCATCACCTCGACGATCAGCACCACGTCCCCGTCGTCGAGGTCGACGAGGCTCGACACGCGGCGGTTGAGCTGGTCGCCGAGGACGAAGCGCAGGGTCTTGGCGCGAGGGGACTTTCGCGGGGCCGACTTTTGCGGAGCCAAGCGCCTCAGCCCTTGGTCCGCAG
Source organism: Methylobacterium sp. WL120 (assembly GCF_008039465.1). Classification (NCBI taxonomy): domain Bacteria; kingdom Pseudomonadati; phylum Pseudomonadota; class Alphaproteobacteria; order Hyphomicrobiales; family Methylobacteriaceae; genus Methylobacterium; species Methylobacterium sp. WL120. The sequence continues at coordinate 12,220 of NZ_VRUT01000082.1, forward strand.
CATCGAGCGGCCGCCGTCGGCGCCGATGATCTGCCCGGTGATCCAGCCGGCCTCGGCCGACACGAGGAAGGCGGCGAGCCCCGCGATGTCCTCCGGGGTGCCGAGGCGCTGGAGTGCATGCATCGCCGCGATACCCTGCGCCAGGGTGGCGTTGCCGGTGATCGCGACCGCGAGCGGCGTCCGGGTCAGCGAGGGCGCCACCACGTTGATGCGCACGTGCGGCGCGAGCTCGGCGGCCAGCGACAGGGCGAGGCCCTCGACCGCGCCCTTCGCCATCGCGACGGAGGCATGCGCCGGAAAGCCCTGCGCCACCGCTACGGTGGAGAACAGCACGACGCCCGCGCCCGCCTCGCCGGCGCCGGCCTTGAGCGCGCCGGCCGCGGCCTGGATCGCCGAGAAGGCGCCGAGGGCATTGATGCGGAAATCCGCCTCGGCATCCGCCCGCGTCAGGCGAGCGAGCGGGCGCAGGTTGATCGTGCCGACCGCGTAGACGAGGCCGGCGAGGGCGTCGCCGGCCTCCGCCGTCGCCTGCGCGAAGAAGTCCGGGTCGGTCACGTCGCCGGCCGTCACGGTGGTCTCGCCGAGCTCCGCCGCGGCGGCGTCCAGCCGGCTGCGGTCGCGCGCGGCGAGGTGCAGGCAGAAGCCGCGGTGCCGGAGGGCGTCCGCCGTCGCCCGGCCGATGCCGCCGGTGCCGCCGTAGATCAGAACCCGTCGCATGCTCGCTCCCCCGTCCATGGCACAGAACGTCCCTTGGCCCAGAACGTCCCTTGGCGCCGAACGCCCCTTGTCGGTGGAGACGGTTCGGCAAGATGAAGTTAAGGCATCGTGGTGGAGGGGGGAGTCGGCGGCGGTCGGCGCGGCCGTTCCACAAGGTCGCATCCCGTTGGGACAGCCGGAGAATCCAGGCCCATGAAGTTCGCCTTCGCCGGCATCGATTTCCTCGGCGGCGTGTTCGAGGGCCTGATCGAGGCCGGCTGGACACCGATCAAGCTGTTCACCCGCCCCTGCGACGGCCTCTACGATCACAACGACGTGGTGGTGGCGCGCGCCCGCCAGCTGCGGGTGCCGATCCAGCTCTCGCGCCTGCGCGCGTCGGATCTCGATGCGCTGAACGCCGCCCACGGGCGCGACTGGGCGCTCGTCGTCGCCGGCTATCCCTGGCTGATCACCGGGTGGCGCACCCGCGCCGCCTTCGGGCTGAACATTCACCCCTCGCCGCTGCCGACGGGGCGCGGCCCCTACCCGCTGTTCCGGGCGGTGGAGGAGGGCTTCGAGACCTGGGGCGTGACCGCCCACGTGCTCGCCGAGGACGACTTCGACACCGGCGACATCCTCGCCCAGGACCTGTTCCCGCTCGACACGCTGGAGAACCACGAGACGCTGCTGGCCAAGTGCCAGATGGCGGCGCAACGCCTCGCCATCGGGCCGCTCGGGCGCGAGTTGCCGGCGCGGTGGCGGCGGCCCGAGCCGCAGGGCGACGGCTCGTACTGGGCACGCGCCAGCGACGTCGACCGCACCCTCGACTTCCGCGCCGACGTCGCCGCGATCCTGCGCCGGGTGCGGGCCTTCGGCACGATCGAGACGCTGGCGCGCCTCGGCGACGCCCGCGTCTACGTCGCCGAAGCAGCGGGTTGGCGCGAGGCGCACAAGCATGCGCCCGGCACGGTCGTCCACCGCCACAGGCGCCACGTGGTGGTCGCGGCCCGCGACGGCTTCATCCAGATCACGCGCTGGTCGCCGGTGGGCCTCGCCGAGGCCGAACAGATCGGACGCTGACGGGGATGGCGCGGCGCGGCGGGGATAAGGGCGAGAGCGACAAGAACGGCTCGGGCAAGAACGGCTCGGGCAAGATGGTCCGCAAGGGCGAACTGCCGACGAAGATCTGCGCGCAGTGCGGGCGGCCCTTCACCTGGCGCAAGAAGTGGGAGCGGGTCTGGGACGAGGTTCGCTACTGCTCGGATCGGTGTCGAAGCGAGGCGAAGAAGGCCTGAGCGCTCGGGGCGTCTTTAACCGCGACCGATGGCGATGCGCGCGAAGACCCTTTGCAGCGACAAGAATCTAGAGGCGTGCCAGCATGTCCGGCGTGTCGACGTCGAGGGCCGTTCCGGGCTCGCCCGGAACCTCAAGCACGTCGGTGCGGCCCTTCAGCAACGGCCCGGCGCCGTGGTCGCCGGACAGGCCGGCGAGGGCGTCGGCGAGCACCCGCCGGTCCAGCAGGACCGGGTTGCCGCGGCGCCCTTCGACGACCGGCGCGATCGCGCCCGGCGCCGGTCGCGCCGCGCGGTAGGCGGCGACGAGGCGATCGATCTGCTTAGCGGTCACCCGCGGCATGTCGCCGAGCAGGATCACCGCGGCGTCGGTCCCGGGCGGCAGCGCAGAAAGCCCGGCGCGCAACGAGGTCGAGAGGCCGTCGGCGAAGGCGGCGTTCTCCACGAACGCCACGTCGAGCCCGTTGAGCGCCGCCCGCACCGCCGCGGCATGGGCGCCGAGCACCACCACGACCGGGCGGGCCTTCGCCGCGAGCGCGGCGTCCGCGGCGTGGCGCACCAGCGGCTTGCCGTCGAGTTGAGCGAGCAGCTTGGGTTCGGCTCCGAACCGCGTCCCGCGCCCGGCGGCGAGCAGGACGGCGCCGACGGCAGCCTCAGGCATCGTCGGCCGCGCTCGGCTCGCCGGACCGGGGCTGGGGCCGCGACACGATCTCCATCAGGAGGCCGCCGACGCCCAGCGCGACGATGTCGGCGCGGGTGACGGGCAGGTCGGCGAGCAGGCGGTGCAGCACCCAGTCGAAGCCGTTCTCCTTGGGCGAGCGGGCGCAGCCGGGCGCACCGATCACCGGCACGTCCCGGCACGCGCCGAGCAGCAGCAGGTTCCCGGGATCGACCGGCATGCCGAAATGGACGACCGCGCCGCCGGCCGCCTCGATGCCGGCCGGGATGACATCGCGCCGGTCGGCGATGGCGGACGCGCCGAACACGATGACGAGGTCGGCGCCTTCCTGGTCGACCGCCGCGGACAGGGCGTCGGCGACCACGGTGGCGGAATGCGGCACTCGGATGTCGGCGACGATCTCCGCACCCGTAGGCGCGAGCCGGGCGGCGAGCGCGGACAGCGTGCCGTCGATCGTCGTCTCCTTGAGGCTCGGCAGCCGCGTCGAGACCACGCCGACCCGGCGCAGGCGGTAGGGTGCGACCCGCAGCGCCCCGGGCGACGCGGCGGCGCAGGCGCGCGCCAGGGCGTCTCCCGCCACCGCGTAGGGGATGATCTTGATGGTCGCGACCATCTCGCCGGCGACGAGGGGCTTGAACGGCGGCAGCGTCGCGGCGGTGATCGCCTCGTCGACGCCGTTGACCGCGTCGATGCCCGCGCGATCGACCACCAGCACGCCGGCTTCGTTCGCGAACAGGTTGCAGCGCCCGGTGAACGGCGCCTCGCTGCGCAGGCCGGCGCCGGCGAGGTGCCGCGCCAGCGTTTCGGCGGCCGCGTCCTCGCCGACGTCGCCGGGTTCGAGGGCGACGGCGACGAGGTCGCGCACGCCCTCGGCTTCGAGCCCGGCCACGGTCTCGGCCAGGATCGTCCGGCCCTTGCGCAGCGTCGCGCCGCCGGCCTTGATGGTGTGGGCCGCGATCAGGCCGAGGGCCGCTTCGACCGGAACCGGCCCGAACTTCACGAGGCCGCCTCGCGCGGCGCCCGCCGCAGGGCGGCGACCACCTGGGCCAACACCGAAAGCGCGATCTCGGCCGGGCTCACGGCACCGATGGCAAGCCCGATCGGCGCGCGGATGCGCGCCATCTGCGCCTCGGAGAAGCTGGCCTCGATCAACCGCACCGCCCGCGCCGCGTGGGTTTTCCGCGAGCCCAGGGCGCCGATGTAGAAGCATTCGGCAGACAGCGCCGCCTTGAGTGCCGGATCGTCGATCTTCGGATCGTGGGTGAGCGCGGCGAGCGCGCAGTAGCGGTCGAGCGGCGGCACCGCGCCGCCGAACGCCGCCTCAGGCCAATCCGCGACCAGTTCGACCCCGGGAAAGCGCTCCGGGCTGGCGAAGGCGGTGCGCGGGTCGATCACCGTCACCGCGAGGTCGAGGGCGGCGGCCATCGGCACAAGCGCCTGGGTGATGTGCACCGCGCCGACCACGACGAGGCGGACCGGCGGCACCTGCACCGTGAGGAACAGCGTGCCTCCGCCGGCCTCGATCAGGCCGCTGCGGCCGGCGGCGAGGTGACGGCCGAGGGGTTCGGCGAGGGCGTCGCCGGCGATGTCGGCTTCCCGCACCAGGCGCTGCGTGCCGTCGGCGATGTCGGTGACGAGGATCGCGGCGCGGCGTCCGGCGCGCTCGGCGTTCAGGCCTTCCAGGATGTCGGCGCGCATGGTCAGTCGACCCGCTCGACGAAGATGCGGATACGACCGCCGCAGGAGAGCCCGACCCGCCACGCGGTCTCGTCGGCGACGCCGAACTCGATCACCCGCGGCTTGCCGTCGGCGATCGCGTCGGCGGCTTCGGTGATCACCGCGCCCTCGACGCAGCCGCCGGAGACCGAGCCGAGGAAGTTGCCGTCTTCGTCGACGACGAGGTGGCTGCCGACCGGGCGCGGCGCCGAGCCCCAGGTCTCGATCACGGTGGCGAGCGCCACCGCGCGGCCGTCGCGGCGCCAGGCCGCGGCGGTGTTGAGGATGTCGGATTCCGTCGAGATCATCGGCGTGCCTCGGCAAGGCCGCGCGTCGGCCCGTGGGTGCGAGAGCCCGATCCGCGGGCCGCACGGTTCAGGTATGGCATCGCGGGCCGGGCGCAAGGCGCCGGCGACGGCGCCGTCGCGCGGAGTGAGGGACGGCGCGAGCCTCAGCGCCCGCTGCGCCGGGTCGCCACGGTGGCCAGCGCCGCGAGGTCCTTGTCGCCGTCGCCATGCGCGATCGCGTCGATCAGGTTGTCGCGCAGCACCCCGGCGAACGGCATCGGCACGTTCGCCGCCTCGGCCGCGCGGAGGACGAGGCCGATATCCTTGGCGCCGAGCCTGAGCCCGAAGCCCGGCGGCTCGTAGCGGCTCGCCGAGATGGAGGCGCCGTAGCCCTTGTAGACTGGCGACGCGAACAGTGTGCCGGTGAGCATCGTCAGCAGGTCGGCGGCCGGCACGCCGTGCCCCCCGGCGAAGGCGGCGGCCTCGCCCATCGCCTCGATGGCGGAGACCAGCATGAAGTTGCCGGCGAGCTTCACGGCGTTGGCCTGGTGCGGCTCGGTGCCGAAACGCCACGTCTTCGTGCCCATCGCGTCGAGGAGCGGACCCGCGCGCTCGATCGCCGCGGCATCGCCCGCTGCGACGATGTTGAGCGCGCCGGCCGCGGCCGCGTCGGGCCGCCCGAACACCGGGGCGCCGACATAGGCGATGCCGGCCCGCGCGTGGATGGCCGCGAGCTCCTGCGCCAGGGCGACCGAGATCGTGCTCATCGAGAGATGCAGCCCCGGCCGGCCGGCGCCGTCGAGCAAGCCGCCCTCGACGATCACGGAGCGCAGGGCGGCGTCGTCCGAGAGCATGGTGATGGCGGCGTCGCCCGCGAACGCTTCGGCCGCGGTTCCTACCGGCGTGGCGCCCGCGATCTCCTGCGCGACGCCCGGCGAGCGGTTCCAGACTCGGACCGTGTGACCGGCCTCGATGAGCTTGGCCGCCATGGCGCGCCCCATGCGCCCGAGCCCGATGAAACCGACGTCCATGCTGTCCTGCCTTTCGATGCCTCACGCCTCAACGCCGCTTGCGCCGTGGCGATGCAGGCCGCGTCGCTCATTCCGCCGCGGCGGCGATCCGCGTCTCGATGCGCTCGGGCGCGACGGCGGCTGCCAGCGGCAGCTCGATCGCGGCGGCGAGGCCGCCTTCGGGGCGGTTCGTCAGGGTCAGCCAGCCGTCATGCGATTCGACGATGGCGAGCACGATCGACAGGCCGAGGCCGAAGCCGCTGGCGTCGTTGAGGTTGCGCGCCCGATCGCCGCGCACGAACGGCTGCAGCATGGCGTCGCGCTCGGAATCCGGGATGCCGGGGCCGGTGTCGCCGACGACGATGCGGACGCCGCGCGGCGTCTGCTCCATGGCGATGCGGGCGCCGCCGCCGTACTTCACCGCGTTGTCCACGAGGTTCGTGATCGCGCGCTCGAGCTCGTCCGGCCGGCCGCGCACCAGCACGTGCCGGCTCTGCGTCACCGCGACGTCGGCGCCGACGTCGATGAAGCCGTCGCAGACGGTCTGCACCACCGAGGCGAGGTCGATGAGCGTCCGCGCGCCCGCCGCGCCGCCCTGCCCGTCGCGGACGAAGGACAGGGCCGCCTCGACCAGCGCGTTCATCTGGTCGAGGTCGCGCAGCGTCATGGTGCGGGCGTGGTCGTCGTCGATGAACTCCGCGCGCAGGCGCAGCCGCGTGATCGGGGTGCGCAGGTCGTGGCTGATCGCGGCCAGCATCTGCGTGCGGTCGTCGATCAGGCGCCGCACCCTGTTGCGCATCCGGTCGAGGGCGCGCGAGACGGCGATGACCTCCTGCGGGCCGGCCTCGGGCAGGGCCGCGTGGTCGTCGCCGGTGCCGAAGGCTTCGGCCGCGCCCGCGAGCCGCGCCAGCGGCGCCGTCAGCGCCCGCGTCGCCCAGACCGAAAGCAGGGCCAGGGTGAGGGCGAGGAAGATCACGGTGAAGATGATCGCGCCCTCGTGCGGCGGGCGCAGCGGGTCGTCCGGCAGGCTCGCCTGCAGCCGTGCGCCGTTCGGCGTCGCGATGCCGAGCCGGAGATGGCCTGCCTTCCGGATCTCGGGCGTGCCGATGTCGACCACGGTGAGCGCCCGGCCGAACCCGTTCCGCAGGCGGCGGACGACCGGGCGGTCGGAGCCGTCATCCGTCGGCGCGGCCTCGCTCCAGGGGGCGATCTGGAGGTTCGGCACGCTGCGGGCCGCGTTCGCGAGGAGAGTCGCACGGTCCTGGGGCGCCGCCGAGTCGAGCAGGCGCGCGACGATCGCGAGGCGGCCGGCCGCGACGCCGGGGTGGTCGTCCGGCCGCCACGGCTCGCGCAGGAGCACGAAGGCCGTGGTCGCGACCGCGTGGGCGACGACGATCGCCGCGACGACGAGGAGCGCGATCTGCCCGGCGACGCTGCGCGGCCGCAACCGCGCCCTGATGCCACCGAAGCTCATGTGAACCTCATGACCGGGTCACGTCCGGCGTGAACAGGTAGCCGCCGGAGCGGATCGTGCGGATGATCTCGGGGTTGCGCGAATCGCGCTCGATCTTCTGGCGGATGCGGCTGACGAGCACGTCGATGCTGCGCTCGAACGGGCCGGCACTGCGCCCCTGCGTCAGGTCGAGGAGCTGGTCGCGCGAAAGCACGCGGCCGGGGCGCAGGCACAGGGCGTGGAGCAGGTCGAACTCGGCGCCGGTGATCGAGATGCGCGCGCCCTCCGCGCTCAGCACCTGCCGCAGGGAGACGTCCAGCGTCCAGCCGACGAAGTGCATCCGGCGCACGCCCTCCTCCTCCGCCACCTCGTTGCCGGTGCGGCGCAGGACGGCACGGATGCGCGCGAGCAGCTCGCGCGGGTTGAAGGGTTTCGCGAGGTAGTCGTCGGCGCCGATCTCGAGGCCGACGATGCGGTCGATCTCCTCGGCCTTGGCCGTGAGCATCAGGATCGGGATCGCGGAATTCTCTCTCAGGCGCCGGCACAGGCTGAGCCCGTCCTCGCCCGGCAGCATCAGGTCGAGGACGATGAGGTCGACCCGGCCGTCGGCGAGCGCGCGGTCCATCTCGGCGCCGTCGCCGGCCAGCGTCACGCGGCAGGCGTTGCCGCGCAGGTAGCGCGCCACCAGGTTCGCGATCTCGCGGTCGTCCTCGACGATCAGGATGTGCGGGTTGGCGGGCGCGTTCATCGGCGGCGGTCGTCTTCGGTCACGTCCCGACGGGACTTCGCCGCCCCTTATGGCCCGGGACGGGCGACAATCGAAGACGGGTCCCGGCAGCAAATTTGTAACGGCGTGTTTCCGCCGGTTCCCCTGGCGACGTGCATTTCGCGCGCGCAAGACGACGACGCAGCGACATCGCGCGAGAGCTTGCGCGCGCCGCCCTCAGTACCCGCGGGTTCTGTCGACGCCCGCCGGCACCTGCCCGGTGCTGCGGAAGGCCGCCACCGCGGCTGCGACCACCGCGGCCGCGGACGCCTCGTCCGTCGGCGCCGCGACGTGGGGCAGGACGGTCACGTCCGGACGGGTCCAGGCCGGGTGTTCCGGGGGCGGCGGCTCCTGCGTGAACACGTCGAGCACCGCATGCCCGACCTGCCCCGCGTCGAGGGCCTGCCACAGGTCGGCCTCGACGAGGTGCGCGCCGCGCCCGAAATTGATCACGCCGGCGTCCGGCGCCAGCCGCGCTAAGGCGTCGGCATCGAGGATGCCGCGCGTCTCGGTCGTGAGCGGCAGCAGGTTGACCAGGAACGCCGCGCCGTCCAGCGCCGCCGCGAGGCCGTCGCGGCCCGCATGCATGGCGACGCCCGGCATCGCGGCGCCCGACCGGCTCCAGCCGCGGACGGGGAAGCCGAGCCCGCGCAGCAGCGCCGCCGAGGCGCGACCCATCTCGCCCATGCCGAGGATCGCCACCGGGCGCTGCCCGGCGGCGCGGGCCGGATGCTGGCGCCATTCCCGCCGGCGCTGCTGCGCAGCGTAGACGGGAAGATCGCGGTGCAGGGCGAGCACGGCCGCCGCGACGGTTTCGGCCATCGCGCGGGCCAGGGTCGGATCGACGAGCCGGACGACCGGCACCGGCGGTAGCGTCGCGTCCTGCAACAGGCGCTCGACCCCGGCCCACAGGCTGTGGACCCAGGCTAGGGCCGGCAGGCCGGCGAGCGCCCCCGGCGGCGGGTTGGCGACGATCGCGATGGTGATCGCCGACCGGTCGAAGGCGTCGGCGGCGGTGACGAGGCGCTCGTCCGGCATCGCGCGGGCCAGCGCCTCGCGCCAGGCGGCTTCCTCGTCGGGCGGCTGGCTGGTGGCGAGCAGGATGGGAGCGGTCATGCGGAGCGCCTCGATCGGTCGGCAGGGTCGCCTTGCCTTCTACGGCAAGCGCGCGGGGCTGCCAGCGATGGGGCGCACGGCCCCTGCCCTTTCCATACCGGAGGATCGCGCCACATGTCCGGGAGACCCGAGAACCTTGCCAGCCGCGAGCGAAGAATGGCCAAGCCCGTCCATGCGATGATCCGCGTCCGCGATGAGACGCGCTCCGTCGCCTATTACGAGACGGCCTTCGGGCTCGGGGTGTCCGACCGCTTCGACTTCCCGGATTTCACGTTGGTCTACATGCGCGCGCCGGACTCGCCGTTCGAGATCGAGCTGACGGTGAACAAGGACCGGACCAAGGCCTACGATCTCGGCGACGGCTACGGCCACGTCGCCGTGGTGGTCGAAGACCTAGCCGCCGAGCATGCCCGCTTCACTCGCGAGGGGCTTCCGGCCACCGACGTGAAGACCCTCAAGCACGGCGACGCCGAACTCGGGACGTTCTTCTTCGCCACCGACCCCGACGGCTACAAGATCGAGGTGATCCAGCGCGGCGGCCGCTTCGCCTGACTGTTGTCCTGATCCTTCGCCCGAACCGATGAGACCTTTGACCCGCATGAACGGCCCGACCCGCATCGTCTGCCTCCGACATGGCGAATCGACTTTCAACGCCGCCCACCGCGCCACCGGCCGCGATCCCGACCACCGCGACGCCCGCCTCACCCCGCGCGGCCAGGGGCAGGCGCGCGCGGCGCGGGCGGCTTTGGCCGAGATCCCCTTCGACCTCGTGGTGGTCTCGCCCCTGACACGGGCGATCGAGACCACGGCGCTGGCCTTCGCCGACCATCCGGCCGGGCCGAAGATCCTGGTCGAGGTGCTGCACCGGGAGTGCCAGGAGAGCAGCTGCGACGTCGGCCGGGTCGCCTCGGAGATCGCGGTGGAATTTCCGCATCTCGATGTCGGGCACCTTCCCGAGGTGTGGTGGCACGCCGAGGAGGGCGTCGAGGACGGCCGGCATCCTGTCGAGCCGCGGCACCTGTTCGACCAGCGCGTCGCCGGCTTCCGCGAATGGCTGCGGGCGCGTCCGGAGGCGACCATCGCGGTGGTCGGCCACGGCACGTTCTTCTTCCACCTGACCGGGATCTGGCTCGACAACTGCGAGACCGTGGAGCTCGACTTGGACGCGGCCTCCGCGGCCGCCTGAGGCGCGGCGCCGCTCAGGCGTGGGCGACCGCCCGCGCGGCATCGAGGCGGCCCCGGGCGGCGATGAGGTCCACGTCCGGCGCCTGACGCCCGATCCCCAAGGCGTCGTCGAGGATGTCGACAGCCAGGCTCCAGGCGCCGGGCACGAACGCCGCCGCACTCTCGGCGATCTCGGCGGCGCAGCGCGGGTCGTCGGCGGCGCGGATCGCCGCGGTCGCGGTGCGCGAG
>NZ_VRUT01000083.1:0-22467 GCF_008039465.1 Methylobacterium sp. WL120
CTCCGCGCGCGCCGGCGCGGCGGCGGGCTCGACGCCGCGCACAGCCAGGCACGCGAGGACGAACGCCGCGAGGGAGACAGTGCCGGAGACCGCCACCAGCCGCGCCCCGGAGAACGGATCAAGGAAGTGCCCGGCGAGCGGCGCCGTGACCGCGAAACCGGCGATCATCATCACCCAGACGATCGTCGCCGCCGCGCCCCGCCGCCGGTCCTCGACGCCGGTGGCGAGAAGAACCAGGAGCGAGGTGCCGGCCGCGCCCGCGCCGATGCCGACGGAGAAGAAGGCCAGCACCGCGAGGGCGAGGCCGGCGAAAAGGTTGGTCTCGGCCAGCGCGGTCGCCACCGCGGCGAGGAAGCCGCCGAGCGCCAGCGCGGCCATGCCGCCGACGATCCAGGGGGTGCGGCGGCCGCCGAAGTCGGAGCCGTAGCCCCAGCGCGGGCGCAGCACTTGGACCGCGTAGTGGAGGGCGACAAGGGCGCCCGGCACGATCGCAGGCAGCGCCAGCTCCACCACCATCACCCGGTTGATGGTCGAGGTCATCAGCACCACGACCGCGCCGAGCGCGGTTTGGACCAGCCCTAGGCGGACGATCTGCATCCAGGAGAACCCGGATGACACCGTGGACGAGGACGCGGCAGCCATCACGGCACTCCCACGAGCGGACGGAGCGCGAAGGCGGCGACCAGCATGCCAAGCACGTAGAGGGTGGTGCCGGTGCCGTTGTACCAGGCGGCCTTCTCGCGCGGCGCCGCGAGCAGGCGGCGCATCAGTGCGATCTGCCCAAGGAGCAGCATCGCGACGATCGCCGCGTGCCACCCGCGGCTCCAGGCGAAGAGGAACGCGATCACCGCTGCCTGCGGCACCGCCATCACCAGACAGGCGAAGCGGGCGGCCCCGGGGATGCCGAGCTGGACCGGAAGCGAGCGGATGCCGGTGAGGGTGTCGCCCTCCACCGACTTAAAGTCGTTCAGGGTCATGATGCCGTGGGCGCCGATCGAGTACAGGGCGGCGACGATCAGGACGCGGTGGTCGGGGACGGTGGCAGCCATGACGGCGGCGCCCGTGAACCAGGGCAGCCCCTCGTAGCAGATCGCCACCGCCGAGTTGCCCCACCAGCCGTTGCTCTTCAGGCGCATCGGCGGCGCGCTGTAGAGCCAGGCCAGGACGAGGCCGAAGATCGCAGCGCCGAGGATCCAGGGCCCGAGCGCGGCGGCGACGAGGAGCGACAGGCCGGTCCAGGCCGCGGCGACGTAGAGCCCCCAGCGCCCCGGCATGCGGCCGGAGGGAATCGGGCGGTTCGGTTCGTTGATGGCGTCGACGTGGCGGTCGTACCAGTCGTTGACCGCCTGACTCGTGGCGCAGACCAACGGCCCGGCGAGGACGACGCCGGCCATGATCACCGGCCATTGCCCATGGGTCGGCTGCCCCGACGAGACCACGCCGCAGGCGAAGGCCCACATCGGCGCGAACCACGTGATCGGCTTGAGCAGTTCGACGAGTGCACTGGGAGCCGGTGTCGCCATGTCCGGAGGCTAGGTTTTCGGCACCCAAGGTGTCAAGCGAAGATGACAGATCGAGCGGTCAAAGTTTTTTACACACCCACCTGCGAAACGTTCCGCCGGACATCTCGTCCGTGCCTGGCGGTGTGGGTCGAGGGATTCGATCGACGCCGGCTTTCGTCGCCGAAGGCATGCTGCGGGAGGACGGTGACGTGCGCGCGGGCAACACGGTCGTCGTCCCGCATGCGAGGGTCAGGCGTCGGGAAAGTCCGGTCCGTCGAGGTCGCCGATGCCGTAGCGGCGCAGCTTGGCGTAGAGTCCCTGGCGGCTGAGCCCGAGCATCTCCGCGGCCGAGGCGCGGTTGTCGCGGGTGATCCGCAGGGCGGCCTCGATGCACAGGCGCTCGATCAAATCGGTGGTCTCGCGCACGAGATTCTTCATCGAGACACGGCCGACGAGCTCGGTCATCTGCTCGACCGAGCGCGGCAGCTCGTGCGAGCCCGGCGCCGCGGCGGCCACGGCGCGGCGCGGGGTGCCGCGGATGGTGAAGCCAAGGCAGGGTGGCCGCGCGTTCGGCACGGCGACGGCGGCGACCTCGACCTCCTCGATGGAGCCGAGCACGCCGCGCAGGCCGGTGGCGAAGTGCCGGACCGAGCCGTGCTCGGCCAGCGTCGCGAACAGGGTGGCGGCTTCAGTCTCCTCGCGGCCGATCCAGCGGTCGATCAGCTCGCCGCGCGCCTGCTCCACGGTCGCGATCTGGGCGAGGTCGAGGAAGGCGCCGTTGGCGGTGAGGATGCGCCGCGACAGATCGGTGACGACGAACCCTTCGGGAATGCCCTCGATCACGTCGAGGAGCGGGCCGCGGACGCGTGCCGAATCGGCGCCGACGATGGCGGCGTCGCTAACGCGAAGCAGCACGCTCGCCGAGCTGCCCTGTCGGAACAAAGAGGCCGAGATCCGCGCCGGCCCACGGCTGCCGCCAAGCCGGGCCTCGAGGTCCTCGGCCTTGCCGGTGGCGCGCAGGCCGGCGAACAGCAGCTCGATCTCACGCGCGCTCGCCGCCTCGAACAGCTCGACCACGTCCTGCCCGAGGATCCGCTTCTCGGGGCGGCCGACGAGCCGGACGGCGGCGGGATTGATCTCGGTGACCCGGCGGGTGGCCGCGTCGACCACGAGCACCGGCTCGCTGCCGAGCTGGAACAGCATGCGGTAGCGGGTCTCGGCGCCGCGCAGGCGGAGGTAGTCGCGCTCCAGCGCCTGCTGGGTCTCGACGAGCTTGCGCTGCAGCGAGGCCATGGCGAGGAGGTTGCGGCCGATGGCGATGATCGAGCCGTCCGAGCCCAACCGCATCGCGGCGTAGCGAATCGGCAGATCCTCGCCGGAGACGGAAGGGTGGTTGACCTGGCGCCAGCGGGTCACGCCGTCCGGCGCCGCATCGCGCATCAGCGCGTCGATCTTCGGCCGGCTCTCGACGGTGACGGTGTCGATCCACCGCCGTCCGAGCCAGGTGTCACAGCCCTGGCCCGCAAGATCCGGCGCAGCGAAGGCCGCGTCGCGGATGATGCCATCCGCGTCGACGACCAACGACAGGTCCGTCGCAGCCGCAACGAGAAGACCCGCCGCCTCTCCGCCGAGGGCCGCCAGGGTCTTGCTCAGGGCTGCGGAGGGGTTCTGCGCAGCGTGGGTGGCCAAGCTGGTCAAGTCTCACCGCTTCGTGAAGTCGCCGATCAGGTCTTTCAGCAGGCTCCCGCCCTCATATCAAGCATGAACTCGGCTGCAGCCACAGCTCGGCGTGCATCCGACGCCGTCGCATCCGCGCCGACTTGCTCGATATGGCCGGGATTGTCGATGAAGATCGGGCCGCCGACGAGGATCCGGACGCCGGGATTGAACGAGACGCGCCGAAGTTCGAGGACGGTCTTGGTCAAGGTCGGCAGAAGGACTTCACAGCCGAGCGAGAGGCCGATCACGTCGAACCATGCGGTCCGCGCCTGGTTCAGGATCTCGCCCACCGGCGCCAGCGCCGTGCTCGTCACGTGCCAGCCCGCGTCGCGGAAGAACTGCTCGATCATCGAAAGGCCGAACATGTGGGTCTCGCCGGGGCAGAGGCTCAGCAGGATGCTGTGCCCGTCCCGGTGCCCTCCGGTTTCGCCGCCGTAGCGGCGCGAGAGGTCGTGCATGATCCGCTGCAGGCGGCCCATCGCGATCGTCAGTTCCGCGAAATCGCAGAGATCCTCCTCCCACAACACGCCGAGGTGCCGCGCCGTCGGCGCCAGCAGGTCGAGGAGGAGGCTGTCGAGGGCGAGCCCGTCGTCGACGAGGGCGGCGATCCGCGCCTCCACCACTTCGCCGGCCGGCGCCAGCACGAGGGAGGCGAACGCCTCGATGTCCTCGGCCGTCGGCTTCCGCGGCCCCGGGCCGCGGGTCGACGCCTCCATCCGGTGGGCAAGCATCAGGCGGGGAATGATCTCGGCCTCGACGACGCGGGACAGGTGACCGTGCCAGCGATCGGAGAGCTGCTGCCGGCGAGGCGGCGCCCGTTCGTCGATCTCGCAGGCCGAAGCCATCTCGCGTGCGAGGGCCAGGATGGCGTTTCGCCCCTCGGAGCGCCTCAAGTCATCCATTGGCCCTCTCCAATGTCGCTGACGGCTTAATTGTCTTTACAACTCAGCATGGCCGGGCCTGGAAATCCCCGCGCTGTCGCCCTCTTCGGGACGACTTGACCTAGACGATACCCTTTCGAGCCGACTTGGCAATGGTCAATTCGAACCAGAATGCTTCGATGTCATTGTCATTTGGATTTGACGTAAAGCGCGCTTGACACTTTTGGGCACGGTTTCTAGGCTTCACCCCAAGCCGCTCCTTCGAGAGGCGGCCGGCCGCAGCAGGGATGGGGTGAGGCGATGGGTCCGACGGACCGGACGACACGACCACCACTCTACACGCCGGCCGAGCGCGCCCGGCGCGACGCCAGCCGCTGGACCCTGGTCCAGGGCCTTCTCGCCCCCCTTCAATTCCTCGTGTTCCTCATCAGCCTCGGGCTCGTCCTGCGGACGCTGGCCACCGGCGAGGGCGCGGTCGCCGCCAACCTCTCGGTGCTGGCCAAGACGGGGCTGCTCTACGCGATCATGGTCACCGGCTCGATCTGGGAGAAGGCCGTGTTCGGCCGCTACCTGTTTGCCCCGGCCTTCTACTGGGAGGACGTGGTCAGCATGCTGGTGCTGGCCCTGCACACCGCCTACCTCGCCGTCCTCACGCTGGGCCTCATGGGCACCACCGGGCTGATGTGGCTGGCGCTCGCGGCCTACGCCTCCTACGCGGTCAACGCGACGCAATTCCTGCTCAAGCTCCGGGCCGCGCGGCTCCAGGCCCGGCCGCATCCGCGCCCCGTCGGCGGCACCGCGATGGTGGCGCGATGAACGCGCCCTTCCTCCCGTCGAGGGCCGCGACGGTGCCCGTCGAGGCCGGCTGCGGCGACGTCACGATCCGGCAGGAGCGCGGCCAGCGCGCAGTGTTCTGCGGGCTGACCGGTATCGTCTGGCTGCATCGCAAGATTCAGGACGCGTTCTTCCTCGTGGTCGGCTCGCGCACCTGCGCCCACCTGATCCAGTCGGCCGCCGGCGTGATGATCTTCGCCGAGCCGCGCTTCGCCACCGCGATCATCGACGAGCGCGACCTCGCCGGCATCGCCGACATGAACGAGGAGCTCGACCGGGTGGTGCGCCGCCTGATCGAGCGCCGGCCCGACATCCGGCTGCTGTTCCTCGTGGGCTCGTGCCCCTCCGAGGTGATCAAGCTCGACCTCGGCCGCGCGGCGCAGCGCCTCTCCACCACCTTCTCGCCTGACGTGCGGGTGCTGAGCTATTCCGGCAGCGGCATCGAGACCACGTTCACGCAGGGCGAGGATGCGTGCCTGGCGGCCCTCGTCCCCGAGATGCCGCGGGCGGAAGCCGACGCCGCCCCGGCGCTGCTGGTGGCGGGCGCCCTCGCCGACGTGGTCGAGGACCAGTTCCTCCGCATCTTCTCCGAGCTCGGGATCGGACCGGTCGCGTTCCTGCCGGCGCGGCGCGCGGGTCAGCTGCCGGGCGTCGGGCCGAACACCCGCTACCTGCTCGCCCAACCCTTCCTCACCGACACGGCCAAGGCGCTCGAGGCCCGCGGCGCGACGCGCCTGCCGGCGCCGTTCCCACTCGGGGTCGAGGGCACGACGCGTTGGCTCAAGGCTGCCGCCGACGCGTTCGACGTGCCGGAGGCCCGCTTCGAGGCGGCGACCGCGCCGGGCCGGGCCCGCGCCGGGCGCGCCCTGGAGCACCACCGCGAGAAGCTTGCGGGCAAGCGCGTGTTCTTCTTTCCCGATTCGCAGCTCGAGGTGCCGCTCGCGCGGTTCCTGTCGCGCGAGATGGGGATGGGCCTGTGCGAGGTCGGCACGCCCTACCTGCACCGCGGGCATCTGGCCGAAGACCTCGCCCTGCTGCCGGACGGCACGCAGATCGTCGAGGGCCAGAGCCTCGACGAGCAGATGGACCGGGCCCGCGTCGCGAAGCCCGACCTGACGGTCTGCGGCCTCGGCCTCGCCAACCCGCTGGAGGCGGAAGGGCTCGCCACCAAGTGGTCGATCGAGCTGCTGTTCACGCCGATCCAGGGGTACGACCAGGCCGGCGACCTCGCCGAGCTGTTCGCGCGCCCGCTCGTGCGCCGCACCCGGCTGGAGGTCTGAGGCGATGCAGCTCACCCTCTGGACCTACGAAGGACCGCCGCATATCGGCGCCATGCGGGTCGCCACCGCGATGGAGGGGCTGCACTACGTCCTGCACGCGCCGCAGGGCGACACCTATGCCGACCTGCTGTTCACGATGATCGAGCGGCGCGACGCCCGCCCGCCGGTCACCTACACCACCTTCCAGGCCCGCGACCTCGGCTCCGACACCGCCGAGATCTTCAAGAACGCGGCGTCCGCCGCCTACGAGCGCTTCAAGCCGCAGGCGATGATCGTCGGCGCCTCGTGCACGGCGGAGCTGATCCAGGACGATCCGGGCGGCCTCGCCAAGGCGCTGAACCTGCCGATCCCGGTGATCGCGCTGGAGCTGCCGGCCTACCAGAAGAAAGAGAACTGGGGCGCCTCCGAGACCTTCTACCGGCTGGTGCGCGGGCTGTCCGGCTCGCCGTCCACGGAGCCGAAGCCGGAGGGCCGGCGCCCGTCCTGCAACATCCTCGGGCCGACGGCGCTGGGCTTCCGCCACCGCGACGACCTCACCGAGATCACCGGCCTGCTCGGCCGGCTCGGCGTCGCCGTCAACGTGGTGGCGCCGATGGGCGCGAGCCCCGCCGACCTCGGACGCCTGAAGGACGCCGACTTCAACGTCGTGCTATACCCGGAAATCGCCAAGGCCGCTGCGCTTCACCTGCAGAAGACCTTCGGCCAGCCGATGGTCGAGACGGTGCCGATCGGCGTCGGCGCGACGATCCGGTTCGTCGAGGAGGTCGCGGCCCTGGCCGGCGTCGATCCGGCGTCGGTGCTCGCCGGGGCGCCGTCGCGGGCGCCCTGGTATTCGCGCTCGGTCGATTCGACCTACCTCACCGGCAAGCGGGTCTTCATCTTCGGCGACGCGACCCATGCGATCGCCGCCGCCCGCGTCGCCAAGGCCGAGCTCGGCTTCCAGGTCGTGGGCCTCGGCACCTACGGCCGGGAGTTCGCCCGCGAGGTCCGCGCCGAGGCGGCGCTCCACGGGATCGAGGCGCTGATCTGCGACGACTACCTCGACGTCGAGGCGGCGATCCAGGCGGCCGGCCCCGAGCTGGTGCTCGGCACCCAGATGGAACGCCACATCGCCAAGCGGCTCGGGCTGCCCTGCGCGGTGATTTCGGCGCCGATCCACGTCCAGGACTTCCCGGCGCGCTACTCGCCGCAGATGGGCTTCGAGGGCGCGAACGTCCTGTTCGACACCTGGGTCCACCCGCTGATGATGGGCCTGGAGGAGCACCTGCTCGGGATGTTCCGCGAGGACCCCGAATTTAACGACCGCGCGCCCTCGCATCTCGGCGGCAAGGCGCCCGCCAAGGCTTCCGTGCCGCCCGCCACCGCCCCCGAGCCCGTCACCGCGGCGACGCTCGCTGCGCCGTCCGCTCCGACGACTCCGACCTGGGCCACGGAGGCCGAGAAGGAGCTGAAGAAGATCCCGTTCTTCGTCCGAGGAAAAGCCCGAACCAACACGGAAACCTTCGCCAGGGAGCGGGCGCTGCCGCTCATCACCGTCGAGACCTTGTACGATGCAAAAGCGCATTTCGGCCGCTGAACGGCCCGAACTCCGCATCGTCATCGTGACGATGGACAACCACATGGCGAGCGCCCTGGAGCGCGCCCGCCTGCGCCTGCGCAGCGAGATGCCGGGGCTCACCCTCGACTTCCACGCCGCCGCCGAGTGGGACACCTCGCCCGCGAGCCTCGCCGACTGCAAGGCCGACATCGGCCGGGCCGACATCGTGCTCTCGACGATGCTGTTCATGGACGAGCACGTCCGCGCCGTGCTGCCGGCTTTGCTGGCCCGGCGCCCGCATTGCGATGCGATGATCGGCTGCCTCTCGGCCGGCGAGGTGGTGAAGACCACCCGCCTCAACCGCTTCGACATGGACGGCACCAAGCGCGGCGCCCTCGACTTCCTGAAGAAGCTGCGCGGCAAGCCCGGCGCCCAGGGTAACGGCGCCCGCCAGATGGCGATGATCCGCAAGCTGCCGAAGATCCTGCGCTTCATCCCCGGCTCTGCGCAGGACGTGCGCGCCTACTTCCTTACCCTGCAATACTGGCTCTCTGGCTCGGACGAGAACATCGCCAACCTGGTGCGCTTCCTGGTCGGGCGTTACGCCGCCGGCCCGCGCCTCGCTTGGCGCGAAATCGCCGCCGCGCCGAGCCCCCTGAGCTACCCCGAGACCGGCCTCTACCACCCGCGCATGAAGGGCCGCATCGGCGAATCGCTCGCCGCGCTGCCGGTTCCCAAAGGGCCCGCCAAGGGCCGCGTCGGCCTCCTGGTGATGCGCTCCTACGTGCTCGCCGGGAACACCGCCCACTACGACGGCGTGATCGCGGCGCTCGAAGGCCGCGGCCTCGCGGTGGTGCCGGCCTTCGCCTCGGGCCTCGACAACCGCCCGGCGGTGGACGCCTTCTTCCGCCGCGACGGTCGCCCGGCCATCGACGCGCTGGTCTCGCTCACCGGCTTCTCGCTGGTCGGCGGCCCCGCCTACAACGACGCGGCGGCGGCCGAGACGGCGCTCGCCGACCTCGACGTGCCCTACCTCGCCGCCCATGCGCTGGAGTTCCAGACCCTGGAGCAGTGGGAAGGCTCCGACCGCGGCCTCTCGCCGGTCGAGGCGACGATGATGGTCGCGATCCCCGAGCTCGACGGCGCCACCGCGCCGATGGTGTTCGGCGGCCGCTCCGGCGCGTCGATGGGCGAGAACGCCCGCGACATGCGCGTCCACCCCGAGCGCGCCGACATGCTCGCCGCCCGCATCGAGCGCCTGGTGACCCTGCGGCGGACCGCGCGGGCCGAGCGCAAGGTGGCGATCGTGCTGTTCGGCTTCCCGCCGAACGCCGGCTCGATCGGCACTGCGGCGTTCCTCTCGGTCTACCAATCCCTGCACAACACCCTGACCGCGATGAAGGCCGACGGCTACGAGGTGGAAGTCCCAGCCAGCGTCGACGACCTGCGCAACGCGGTGCTCGCCGGAAACTCCGCCCGCTACGGCACCCCGGCCAACGTCCACCACCGCATCCCCGCCGAGGAGCACGTCCGCCGCGAGCGCCACCTGGCCGAGATCGAGGCGCAATGGGGTCCCGCCCCGGGCCGCCAGAACAGCAACGGCTCGGTGCTGTTCGTCCTCGGGGCGCAGTTCGGCAACGTCTTCGTCGGCGTGCAGCCGGGCTTCGGCTACGAGGGCGACCCGATGCGCCTGCTGTTCGAGCGGGGCTTCGCGCCGACCCACGCCTTCTCGGCCTTCTACCGCTACCTCCGCGACGACTTCCGCGCCGACGCGGTGCTGCATTTCGGCACCCACGGCGCACTCGAGTTCATGCCCGGCAAGCAGACCGGCCTGTCGGAAGCCTGTTGGCCGGAGCGGCTGATCGGGCCGCTGCCGAACGTCTACCTCTACGCCGCCAACAACCCCTCCGAGGGGATGATCGCCAAGCGGCGCTCGGCGGCGACCCTGGTCAGCTACCTGACCCCGAGCCTCGCCCAGGCCGGCCTCTACCGCGGGCTGATCGACCTCAAGGCGTCGATCGAGCGCTGGCGCGCCCTGGAGCCGGAGGCGGAAGCCGAGCGGCGCGACCTCGGCCAGCTCGTCCAGGCCCAGGCCGCCGCCCTCGACCTCACCCAGGCCGAGCCGGCCTGGGACGACCTCGCCGCCCGCATCCAGGCGCTCGGCCAAGCGGTCTACGAGCTCGAGCACACCCTGATCCCGCACGGCATGCACGTGGTCGGGAAGGGCACCCCGGCCGAGGAGCGGGTCGACCTGCTGCTGGCTTTGGCCGAAGCCTCCGCCGGCCTCGTGCCGGAGCGGGCCGGGATCGTCGCCCTGGTGGCCGGCGAGGGGGTCGACGCGGCCCTGGCCGCCGCGGGCCTGCCCCTCGACGAGACCCATCGCGCCGCCTTCCGCTCGCTGTCCGAGACCGACGCGCTGCTGGCGAAGGACCACGAGGTCGCCGGCCTGCTCAAGGCGCTCGATGGGCGCTTCATCGCGCCTGTGGCCGGCGGCGACCTCTTGCGCAACCCGGCCGTGCTGCCGACCGGGCGCAACCTCCACGGCTTCGATCCCTACCGCCTGCCGTCCGCCTTCGCGGTCGCGGACGGCGCGCGGCAGGTCGCCCGGATCCTCGCCCGCCACCGCGACGAGGGCGCAGCCCTGCCCGAGAGCGTCGCCCTAGTGCTGTGGGGGACCGACAACCTGAAGAGCGAAGGCGGCCCGATCGCCCAGGCGCTAGCCCTCATCGGCGCGACGCCCCGCTTCGACGGCTACGGCCGGCTCTGCGGCGCGACGCTGATCCCGCTGGAGACCCTCGGCCGCCCGCGCATCGACGTGGTCGTGACCCTGTCCGGCATCTTCCGCGACCTGCTGCCCTTGCAGACGAAGCTCCTGGCCGAGGCCTCTTACCTCGCCGCCACCGCCGACGAGCCGGTGGAGAGCAACTTCGTGCGCAAGCACGCCCTGGCGCACCAGGCCGAGCACGGCATCGACATCGAGACCGCGGCGCTCCGGGTGTTCTCGAACGCCGAGGGCACCTACGGCGCCAACGTCAACGGGCTGGTCGAATCCGGCCGCTGGGAGGACGAGGACGAGATCGCCGAGACCTTCTCGCGCCGCAAAAGCTTCGCCTACGGCCGCACCGGCCAGCCGGCGCCCCAGCGCGCGCTGATGCGCAGCGTCCTGGCCAAGGTCGACCTCGCCTACCAGAACCTCGATTCGGTCGAGGTCGGGGTCACGAGCGTCGACCATTACTTCGACGGGCTCGGCGGCATGGGCCGGGCGGTGGCGGAGGCCCGCGGCGCCGCGGTGCCGATCTTCATCAGCGACCAGACCCGCGGCGAGGGCACCGTGCGCTCGCTCTCCGAGCAGGTCTCGCTCGAGACCCGCACCCGCATGCTCAACCCGAAATGGACCGAGGGCATGCTCGGGCACGGCTACGAGGGCGTGCGCCAGATCGAGGCGCACCTCACCAACACCATGGGCTGGTCGGCGACGAGCGACGGCGTCGCCCCGTGGATCTACCAGCGCATCACCGAGACCTACGTCCTCGACCCCGCCATGCGCGAGCGCATGGCCGCCCTCAACCCGACCGCCTCGGCCAAAGTCGCACACCGGCTGATCGAGGCGCATCAACGCGGCTTCTGGACTCCCGACGCGGAGACGCGCGACGCGCTCGCCCGCGCCGAGGAGGAACTCGAGGACCGTCTCGAAGGCATCACCGCGGAGGTTGCGGCATGAACATCGCCATCAGGAATCCCATCGCCGCCCGCCGCGAGCCGGAAGGCAGCGTCCAGGTCTCGCTGGACGTCGCCATCGGCACGACCGCGAAGGTCTTCGCGGTCTACGGCAAGGGCGGCATCGGCAAGTCGACGACCTCGTCGAACCTGTCGGTCGCCTTCTCGAAGCTCGGCAAGCGGGTGCTGCAGATCGGCTGCGATCCGAAGCACGACTCGACCTTCACGCTCACCAAGCGCCTCGCGCCCACCGTGATCGATGCCCTGGAGGCGGTGCAGTTCCACTCCGAGGAGCTGCGCGTCGAGGACTTCGTGGCGGAAGGCTACAACGGCGTGATGTGCGTCGAGGCCGGCGGCCCGCCGGCCGGCACCGGCTGCGGCGGCTACGTCGTCGGCCAGACGGTGAAGCTCCTCAAGGAGCATCACCTCCTGGAGGACACCGACGTGGTGATCTTCGACGTGCTCGGCGACGTGGTCTGCGGCGGCTTCGCCTCACCGCTCCAGCACGCCGAGCAGGCGCTGGTCGTCACCGCCAACGACTTCGACTCGATCTTCGCCATGAACCGCATCGTCGCGGCGATCCACGCCAAGGCGAAGAACTACCCCGTGCGGCTCGGCGGCGTCATCGCCAACCGCTCGGCCAAGACCGACGAGATCGACCGCTTCAACGCCGCCGTCGGCCTGGAGCGCATCGCCCACTTCCCCGACCTCGACGTCGTCCGCCGGTCCCGGCTCAAGAAGCGGACCCTGTTCGAGATGGACCCGACGCCGGAACTCGAGGCCGTGACCACCGAGTACATGCGGCTGGCCGCCTACCTCTATGCCGGCGGCAAGCCGCTCTCCGCGATCCCGATGAAGGACCGCGACCTCTTCGAGTTCCTCGGGTTCGACTAGGGGCGCGCGCCATGACCAGCACCACCTACGCCGAACGCCGCGGCCAGCTCACCACTTACTTCGACCGCACCGCGGTCGAGGCCTGGGCGCGGCTCACCTCCGACGCGCCGGTCTCGAAGATCCGCGCGACGGTGAGGGCCGGCCGCGACGCCATGCGCGGCACGCTGCTGTCCTGGCTGCCGGACGACCTCAGCGGCCGGCGCATCCTCGATGCCGGCTGCGGCACCGGCGCGCTCAGCCTGGAGGCCGCGCGCCGCGGCGCCGAGGTCGTGGCCATCGACGTGTCGGCGACGCTGGTCGGCCTCGCCGCCGAGCGGACGGGGACGATCGCGGGTGGCGGGTCGATCGACTTCCGGGTCGGCGACATGCTCGATCCGAGCCTCGGCCGCTTCGACCACGTCGTCGCGATGGATTCGCTGATCCACTACTCCGCCGCCGACATCGCGCGGGCGCTGGCCGTGCTCGGGGAACGCACCGACGGCTCGGTCGTGTTCACGGTGGCGCCCCGCACCGCGCTCCTCACCGTGATGCACGCGGCCGGCAAGCTTTTCCCCAAGGGCGACCAGGCCCCGGCGATCGTGCCGATCACGCTGGGCGCGCTCGATCGGCGCATCGGCCGCGAGCCGGCGCTGGCCGAATTCGCGATCGCGCGCACGCATCGCGTCAACAGCGGCTTCTATCTTTCGAACGCGATCGAGCTGTCGCGGAGCCGCGCATGAAGCTCGGCCCCCGCCTGATCCAGCACCTCGCGGCGCTCGGCCCGTCGATCCTCCCTTTCGCCGACGCGGCGACGAAGGAGTTGCCGCTCGGCCGGCTGATGCGGCTGTCGCTGTTCCAGGTCACCGTCGGCATGGCCGCGGTGCTGCTGATCGGCACGCTCAACCGCGTCATGATCGTCGAGCTGGAAGTGCCGGCCTGGGTCGTCGCGCTGATGCTGTCCCTGCCGCTGATCTTCGCGCCCTTGCGGGCGTTGATCGGCTTCCGCTCGGACACCCACCGCTCCGTGCTCGGCTGGCGCCGGGTGCCCTACATCTGGTTCGGCACGCTGCTGCAGTTCGGCGGCCTCGCGATCATGCCGTTCGCCCTGCTGCTGCTGTCGGGCGACACCACCGGGCCGATGTGGGCCGGGCAGATCGCCGCCGCGCTCGCCTTCGTGCTGGTCGGCGCCGGGCTCCACACCACGCAGACGGTGGGCCTGGCGCTCGCCACCGACCTCGCCCCGGCCCATGCGCGGCCCAAGGTCGTCGCGCTGCTCTGTGTGATGCTGCTCGTGGGCATGATGGTCAGCGCGGTCGCGTTCGGCCTCCTGCTCGCCGACTTCTCGAAGGTGCGGCTGATCCAGGTCATCCAAGGCACGGCGCTCGTCACCATCGTGCTCAACGGCCTCGCCCTGTGGAAGCAGGAGGCGCGCGATCCCAACCGGGCCCGCGACGCGGCGCAGCCGAACTTCTCGGAATCCTGGGCCGCCTATGCGGGGCAGGGGCTGGCGCGCCGACGCCTCGTCGCGACCGGGCTCGGCACCGCGGCCTTCTCGATGCAGGACATCCTGCTGGAGCCCTATGGCGGCCAGATCCTGCACCTCTCGGTCGCCGCCACCACGGCCTTGACCGCTCTGCTGGCGGCCGGAGGCGGCCTCGGGCTGCTGGTGGCGGCGCGCTGGCTCAATCGCGGCGGAAACCCGTTCCGCGTCGCGGCGGCGGGTGCCGTGATCGGCATCCTCGCCTTCTCCTGCGTCGTGTTCGCCGCGCCGCTCGGCTCCACGCAGGTCTTCGCGGCCGGCGTCAGCCTGATCGGCTGCGGCGGGGGCCTGTTCGCCCACGGCACGCTCACCGCCTCGATGGCGAAGGCCGGGCCGGAGGATACCGGGCTGGCGCTCGGCGCCTGGGGCGCGGTCCAGGCGTCGGCCGCAGGCCTCGCCATCGCCGCGAGCGGAATCGTGCGCGACGCCGGCTCGAGCCTGGCGGCATCGGGGGCGCTCGGCGAGGCGATGAGCGACCCCTCGATCGGCTACCTGATCGTCTACCACATCGAGATCGCGCTGCTGTTCGCGACGCTCGTCGCGATCGGTCCGCTCGTGCGCGACCGCAGTCTGCAACCGGCGTCCAGGGTCAGATCCCTGTCCGCGCTGTCCACCTCGTCAACCTGACCGTCGGGAGATCGCCATGTCACCTGGAGCACTGCCCACGGGCGCACTGACCGGCTACGTCGACGTCGCGCAGATCGTCCTCTACGCCTTCTTCCTGTTCTTCTTCGGCCTGGTCTTCTGGCTTCGCCGCGAGGACCGGCGCGAGGGCTATCCCCTTGAGGCCGAGGTGACGGGCCGGCTCAAGAGCCCCGACCCGATCCTGATCCCGTCGCCGAAGCTGTTCCACCTCGCCGACGGCAAGATCAAGCAGGCCCCGCAGGCCGACATGGTGCCCGACCGCAACTTCGAGGGCCGCAAGCGCGAGCCCTGGCCGGGCGCCCCGCTGGAGCCGACCGGCGCCGACCCGATGTTCGCCCATGTCGGCCCCGGCTCCTGGGTGAGCCGCGACGACGCGTTCGACCACACCTTCGACGGCCAGAAGCGGATCGTACCGTTGCGGGTCGCGACCCACTTCATGGTCCACGAGGACGGCCCGAACCCGATCGGCATGAGCGTCTTCGGCGCCGACAGCCAAGTCGCCGGAACGGTGTCGGACATCTGGATCGACCGCGGCGAGAGCTTCGCCCGCTACTACGAGGTCGAGCTCGGCGCCGGGGCGCGCCGGGTGCTGATGCCGGTCACCTTCTGCCGCACCGGCCGGTTCTCGCGCACCGTGAAGACCGAGGCGCTGCTGGCCCGCCAGTTCGCCGACATCCCCCCCCACGCCGACCCCGACGCGGTGACGCTCCTCGAGGAGGAGAAGATCATCGCCTACTTCGGCGCCGGCACCCTGTACGCCACACCCCAGCGCGCGGAGACCCTGATATGAGCGACCGCCGAATCAACGACACCAGCCAAGTCGACACGGTCGTCGACGACCGCATCCCGGAAGGCATGCCCGGGGCGCTGCCGCCGGGCGAGCACATCCTCTGGCAGGGCCGGCCGACGGCCTTCGGCATGGCGGCGCGCCCGATGCACGGCGGGTTCGTGGTGCTGTGGTTCGCCGTGCTCGCCGCCTGGACCATCCTGCCGGCCGCCCTCGACGGGGCGGTGCTGGCCGGCCTCAAGGCCTCGTGGCCGACCTTCGCCGCCTGCGCCGCGGCGCTCGTCGTCGTCGGCGGGCTCGGCTGGCTCGCCTCCTGGACCACCACCTACACCATCACCAACCGCCGCGTGGTGATGCGGATCGGCATCGCGATCCCCGTCACCTTCAACCTGCCGCTGGCGCAGGTGGAGGACGCCGCGCTGCACAGCTTCGCCGACGGCACCGGCGACCTGCCGCTCCGGCTGAGCGCGGGCACCCGCGTCGCCTACCTGCACCTGTGGCCGCATGCGCGCCCCTGGCGCGTGACCGAGCCGCAGCCGATGCTGCGCTCGGTGCCCGATGCGGCCGCGGTGGCCGCCATCCTGGGCCGGGCGATCGTCGCCGCCCGCGCGCCGGAGGAGGAATCGGCGCTGCCGATCCTCGTCGCCCGCCCGCAGGCCGCTTCGCGCCAGCCCCGCCTCGTCGCCGTCGGCGCGCGCTGAACCACGCGAGCCTCCCAGGCCTTCGAAGACGCAAGACCCTCAACGCCCGTCCCGGCCGACATGCCGGGGCGGGCGTTGGTTTTTCCAGAAAAGGTCGTTCCCGAACAACGACTTGATCATCCGAACAAAAAACGAGTTCGAAAAATCCAAAACCAGGATTGTCAAGCGCGCTTGACACCGGTTAACCTGACGCCAACGAGACGGCCCCGTGGCCAGGCACCACACGGTGCCGACGCGAGGATCGGTCCGGATGACGGTGAGGGAAGCCGATGGCTGAGGTTGCGGAGAGCGGGCCGGTCCCGGCGCTCGCACTGATCGGAGCCGGTGCGCTGCTGGGCTTCACCATGCTGGCGGTGATGGTCGGGCGCACCGAAGGCATCGGCCTCAGCGGCAATCCCGGCGGCAAGCCGGTCGCCTCCGTCTCCCTCCGCGTGCTGGACCGCGCGGACGGATCGATCCGGATCGAGGATGCCGCGAACGCGCGGCTGATCGAGACCGTCGAGCCCGGCCAGGACAACTTCGTCCGCGCGACCCTGCGCAGCTTCGGTCAGTCGCGCCTGCGCGCCGGCCTGACCTCGGCCGAGCCGTTCCGCCTGACCCGTTACGACGACGGATCCCTCGCCTTGATCGACGAGGTCACGGGCCGCAGCGTCAACATGGGCGCCTTCGGCCCGACCAATGCCCTCGCCTTCGCCAAGCTGCTGCCCGGCAACGCCCTTCCCGACGTGAGCGTCCCGCGATGATCGGATTTTTGAACGGCCGCCGCACGGTCGAGGTGCCCTGCACCGTCGAGATCGAGCAGACGCCCGAGAGCCTGCACGCCCACGTCAGCCTCGACGCCGACTTCGAGATCGAGCCTGGCGACGAGGTCCAAGTCCACGATGCGCCGACCTCGGTGCCCTACGGCGAGCGCCTCGTCGTCCGCCGCACCGCGACGGTGACGCGGGCCGGGCGGATCGAGCGGCTCTGGACCAAGCTCGCCGGCCATCTCGAACTGACCGAACTCTACGAAGTCAGCTTCAGCGAGAGGAGGAAGCTTTGAACGCTCCCGTCAGGCATCCGCTGCCCAACCGTCCGGTCAACGAATCGACCAAGTCCGCGCAGGAGACGACCTTCCTCAGCCCGCGCTTCTACACCACCGACTTCGCGGAACTCGACCGCACGAACGTCGAGCCGGTCCGGGCCGCGTGGGACGTGCTGATCGAGGAGCTGCGCTCCGACCCGAACAAGCGGCACTTCACCCGCAACGCCGACTTCGACTGCGACCTGTCGCAGATGGAGCCCGAGCTCCGGAAGGAGTTTCTCGACTTCTTGGTCTCCTCGATCACGGCCGAGTTCTCGGGCTGCGTGCTCTACGCCGAGATGCGCAAGCGCGCCAAGAACAAGGACATCAAGGAGCTGTTCGGCTTCATGAGCCGCGACGAGGCGCGCCACGCCGGCTTCATCAACGACACGCTGAAGGACTTCGGCATCGGGGTCGACCTCGGCTTCCTGACGAAGTCGAAGAAGTACACGTTCTTCCGCCCGAAGTTCATCTTCTATGCGACCTACCTGTCGGAGAAGATCGGCTACGCGCGCTACATCACCATCTTCCGGGAGCTGGAGAAGCATCCCGAGCGGCGCATCCACCCGATCTTCAAGTGGTTCGAGAAGTGGTGCAACGACGAGTTCCGCCACGGCGAGGCCTTCGCGCTCCTGATGCGCGCCAACCCGAAGCTGACGCAGGGGCTGAACCGCTACTGGATCAAGTTCTTCCTGCTGGCCGTGTTCGCGACGATGTACGTCCGCGACCATTGCCGCCCGGCCTTCCACGCCGCGCTCGGGGTCGACCCGTCGGATTACGACTTCACCGTCTTCCGCATCACCTCCGAGATCTCGAAGCAGACCTTCCCGCTGACGCTCGACCTCGACAACCCCAAGTTCAAGCAGCGGCTCGACACCCTGCTCGACTGCTCGGTGAAGATCGCCGAGGCGCGGGCGCAGGGCGGCGTCGCCGGCACGCTCAAGCGCGGCGTGCAGGTCGCGCGGGCGGCGGTCACCTTCGGGCGGCTCTACCTGCTGCCGACCCTGGACAACGCGATGCCCGCCGACATCCGCCTCGAGCCGGTGTGGTAGCGGGTCGGCGATGTCGCCCTACGCGGTTCCGGCCCTCTATG
This sequence comes from Methylobacterium sp. WL120, assembly GCF_008039465.1. Classification (NCBI taxonomy): domain Bacteria; kingdom Pseudomonadati; phylum Pseudomonadota; class Alphaproteobacteria; order Hyphomicrobiales; family Methylobacteriaceae; genus Methylobacterium; species Methylobacterium sp. WL120. Next base: position 18,173 of record NZ_VRUT01000083.1, read on the forward strand.
CGGTGGCGATCTGGTGGTTCTCCACCGGGGTGATCATCCTGCTCGACCACCTGCCGCGCCGCACCTTTCCGTGGAGCATGGCCGGCGGCACCGCGGTGCTGCTGGCGGCGCTCTACGCGATCGGCACGAGCGCCGGCGACGCGACGGAACGGGGGGCCTACACCGCCTTCACCGGCGCGCTGCTGGTCTGGGGCTGGCAGGAGATGAGCTACTACATGGGCTTCGTCACCGGACCGCGCCCCGAGGCGTGCCGGCCGGGCGCCCGCGGATTCGAGAAGTTCCGGGCGGCGGTGGCCACGAGCCTGTGGCACGAGCTCGCCATCGTGCTCGGCGCGCTGGCGGTCCTCGCGCTCACCTGGAACGCGCCGCAGAAATTCGCCCTGTGGACCTACTGCGTCCTGTGGGGAATGAACCTCAGCGCCCGGCTGAACCTGTTCCTCGGGGTGCGCAACCTCAACACCGAGTTCCTGCCCGATCACCTGTCCTATCTCGGCTGCTACCTGACGAAGCGGTCGATGAACCTGCTGTTCCCGGTGTCGGTCAGCGTCGCCACCGTGGTCGTCGTGCTCCTGGGGCAGGTGGCGCTCGCCGAGCCGATCACGCCGCACGCGATGGTCGGCTTCACCATCCTCACCACGCTGATGGGTCTGGCGACCCTCGAGCACTGGTTCCTGATGCTGCCGCTGCCCGCGGCCGCCCTGTGGAACTGGAGCCTACCGCCGAAGGTCGCGGCCTCCGCCGCGACCGTGACGACACCGGTGCCGGCCGAGCCGGGCCGGCGTGACGCGGCCTGACGCGGGAGAACCCGCGCGATCGTAACGAGGACGGGGAGACGAGCGATGGATTACGAAGCGTTCTTCGGCGCCGAGCTTCAGAACCTGCACCGGGAAGGCCGCTACCGCGTCTTCACCGATCTCGAACGTCAGAACGGGCGCTTCCCGCACGCGACCCACCACAGCCCGGAGGGCGAGAAGCCCGTCACGGTCTGGTGCTCGAACGACTATCTCGGGATGGGCCAGCACCCGGACGTGCTCGCGGCCATGCACGAAGCGCTCGACCGCTGCGGCGCGGGTGCGGGCGGCACCCGCAACATCTCCGGCACCAACCATTACCACGTGCTGCTGGAGCGCGAGCTCGCCGACCTCCACGGCAAGGAGGCGGCCCTGCTGTTCACCTCCGGCTACGTCTCGAACTGGGCGGCGCTTGGCACGCTCGGCGCGAAGCTGCCCGGTTGCGTGATCCTTTCCGATTCCGAGAACCACGCCTCGATGATCGAGGGCATCCGCGCGAGCCGCGCCGAGCGCCAGATCTTCCGCCACAACGACCCGGAGGACCTCGACCGCAAGCTGCGGATGATCGAGCCCGGCAGGCCGAAGCTCGTGGCCTTCGAATCGGTCTACTCGATGGACGGCGACATCGCCCCGATCGACGAGATCTGCGACGTGGCCGAGGCGCACGGTGCGCTCACCTACCTCGACGAGGTCCACGCCGTCGGCCTCTACGGCGCGCGCGGCGGCGGCATGTCGGAGCGCATGGGGCTGGCCCACCGCCTCGACGTAATCGAGGGGACGCTGGGCAAGGCCTTTGCGGTCCATGGCGGCTACATCACCGCGAGCGAGAAGCTGTGCGACTTCGTCCGCAGCTTCGCCTCGGGCTTCATCTTCACCACTTCGCTGCCGCCGGCGGTGGCGGCGGGCGCGGCCGCCAGCATCCGCCACCTCAAGCAGAGCGGCGTCGAGCGCGCCCGCCACCAGGAGCGGGTGCAGCGGGTGCGCGAGCGCCTGGACGCGGCCGGCATCCCCTACCTGCCGAACGACAGCCACATCGTCCCGGTGATGGTCTGCGACCCGGTGCTGTGCAAGGCGATCTCCGACACCCTGCTCGACGAATTCGGAATCTACGTGCAGCCGATCAACTACCCGACCGTCGCCCGCGGCACCGAGCGCCTGCGCATCACCCCGTCTCCGCTGCACACGGACGCCGACATCGACCACTTGGTCGAAGCGCTGGCCGTGATCTGGGGCCGGATCGGGCTGGAGCGGGTGGCGGCGGAGTAGGGGACGCCCTCGGGCACCGGATGGCGCGTTGAAAGCTCCGGGCGGCCCCTCTCCCATGGGGAGGGGACCCGCGACTGACTTAAGCGGTGTGGGGATGCGGCGGCCCGCAGCGTCAAATGGGAACGCCCCGTGCGTTTCGAAGGCTTGGGTGCCATTCTCGATCGCACCGCCGGCCGCCGCCCTCCCGGGTGATGAATCGGCGTGACCACACCCTCGAATCGTCGAGTCCCGAACGCGTGACAACCTTCCCCTTCACCGCGATCGTCGCCCAGGACGAGATGCGTCAGGCGCTGCTGATCGCGGCCGTCGACCCGTCGGTGGGGGGCGTGCTGGTGTTCGGCGACCGCGGGACCGGAAAGTCCACCGCGATCCGGGCGCTGGCCGGGCTGCTGCCGCGGATGCGGGCCGTCGTCGGCTGCCCCTATGCCTGCGATCCGGCGGCGCCCGCCGAGGCGTGCCCGCATTGCGCAGGAAAGCTTGAGCGGAAGAGTGCCCTCGTGCCGGTGCCGGTGGTCGATTTGCCGCTCGGGGCGACCGAGGACCGCGTCGTCGGCGCGCTCGACCTGCAGCGGGCGCTGGCGCTCGGCGAGAAGGCGTTCGAGCCAGGGTTGCTGGCGCGGGCCAACCGCGGCTTCCTCTACATCGACGAGGTCAACCTGCTGGAGGACCACCTCGTCGACCTGCTGCTCGACGTGGCCGCGAGCGGGGTCAACACCGTCGAACGCGAGGGCCTGTCGATCCGCCACCCGGCGCGCTTCGTGCTCGTCGGCTCCGGCAACCCGGAGGAGGGGGAGCTGCGGCCCCAACTCCTCGACCGGTTCGGCCTCGCCGTCGAGGTGGCGACGCCGACGGACATCGCGACCCGCATCGACGTGGTCCGCCGCCGCGACGCCTACGAGCGCGACCCGGCCGCGTTCTGCGCCACGTACAGTAAGGCGGAGCGGGCGCAGGCCAAGCAGATCACCCTCGCGCGCGAGCGGCTTCCGGCCGTGACGATCCCCGACGCGGTGCTGGAGGCCTGCGCGCGACTCTGCCTCGCGCTCGGCACCGACGGGTTGCGCGGCGAGCTGACTCTGATGCGCACCGCCCGCGCGCTCGCCGCGCTCGACGGCACGCACGACGTGACCATCGATCACGTCCGCCGGATCGCGCCGGCGGCGCTCCGCCATCGCCTGCGCCGCAACCCGCTCGACGAGGCCGGCTCCACCGCCCGCGTGGCGCGTGCCGTCGCCGAGGTCCTGGCGTGACCCCTGAGCCCGGCGCGGGGCGCTGGGCCGACGCGATCCGGGTCGCGGCGCTGCTCGCTGCCGACCCGCAGGCCTGCGTCGGCATCCGCCTGCGCGCCGGGGCCGGCCCGGTGCGCGACGCCTGGCTCCGGCACCTGACCGACCGGCTTGCAACCGGCACTCCCGTTCGCCGCTGCCCGCCCGGGATCGGCGACGACCGCCTGCTCGGCGGCCTCGACCTCGCCGCGACCCTGTCGGCCGGGCGGCCGGTGGCGCAGGCGGGACTGCTCGCCGAGGCCGATGGCGGCCTCGTCGTCGTGCCGATGGCCGAACGGCTGTCGCCCGGCACGGCGGCGCGCCTTGCGGCCGCCCTCGACACGGGCACGGTCGCGGTCGCCCGCGACGGGTTCTTCGAGACGCGGGCGGCACGGTTCGGGCTGGTGCTGCTCGACGAGGGACTCGACGACGAGGCACCGCCCGTCGCGCTCACCGAACGCCTCGCCTTCGACGTGGATCTCCGGGACCTCGCGCTGCGGGACATCGACGGCGCGACCGCGTCCGACCCGGCTCGACGCACGCCCGACCGAGCGATGGAACCGGACGACGCCTCCGAAGCCGTGGCCACGCTCTGCGCCGCCGCCGAGGCTCTCGGCGTGGCGTCGCTACGCGGGCCGTTGCTCGCCGTGCGGATCGCCCGGCTGATCGCCGCCTGCGACGGACGGAGCATGTTGGCGGAACCCGATCTCGCCGAGGCGGCGCGCTTCGTGCTTGGGCCGCGGGCGACGCGGATGCCCGCTCCCGAGCAGCCCGGCGACGACGCCGAGCCACCGCCACCACAGGCATCCCCCGAGGACGAGCGGCCGCCCGACGCGTCCGCGGACGAGGCGGCCTCGGAGCGGCAGCAGGCCGAACCGCCGAGCCTCGACGACGTCGTGCTTGCAGCCGCGCTCGCGGCGATCCCACCCGGCCTGCTCGCGGCGCTCGCCGCCGGCCAGGCGCCGGCGCGCGGCGG